>NZ_JAEKNT010000064.1 GCF_016406725.1 Sphaerochaeta sp. S2
GGCCAGGTTCAATCGTAGTTGAGCCAATTTCACCTGCACCTAGATTCAGGATTGCATCGGTGGATCTTCCAGCAGCATCTGTGTATGCATTCAACATATCTTCCACTGCAGTGGTGAGGTTGATGTTTGTAGGAGGCACCATATCAGCAGCATAGAGAGATCCACTTACCAGGGTAGATGTGGCATATCCAGTTGCATTGGTGAGAGAGAATCCAGTGAAAAATGAGGTGGCAGCCGGACTCAATCCTAGATTACCGGTAATATCTGTTACGCCTGTGGTCGTAACTGTGGTTTTCGCAAGGATTACATAGTTGGCTGCAGTTCCTAACATTACCGGAGCTGGGCCAGCACCTGCTGATGCAGTCGTGAAAGACCATTGCTTTGCATCTGCCATCATTGTACCTTCAATATTTTTTACTCCTGTTGTCAGTATTGCTGAATAAGGAGTTGAATAATCCAGATTTGCTGAAGGCGCAAAAATGGCGGTCTTGGAAGGTGCATCATAGGTAATTTTGCCCAGGACGTCAGTCCCTCCGTTGCTTAGCGTAAACGTTGCAGTGGTAAGACTTGCAGCGTCCACTGAATCGTCGAAGATTGCAGTAATGGTACCGTTGCTGGATACTCCTGTTGCACCATGCAGTGGAAAGGTGGAATCCACTGTCGGTGGATTCTGTGAACTGATAGCTGCATTACATCCTATGAATGTAACCGAGACGATGATTAAAGCGAGCATCACTAGCAAGTAACGCTTAAAAATGTTGTTTGTTTTCATTGAAATCCTCCAGATTTCCTGTAAAGAAGGTGATGATGGCTTTCATTCTCTTACGTAAAAAGCTCACCAATCGAAAAGGGAATCAGGCACTGAGAGGTACATCCCCTGCAGTGCCATCGTCCGTTAGTTTATAGAATTACCGGTTCCACTACTGTCGCCGCATCAAGCGTGACCTGTGTTTGTGCCAGCAATCTTCCATTGACCGATGATCCGGTCTGGAGGATGATTTGGGTCTTCCCTAAGATAATCCCCTCCATATGGGCACCGGCTCCCAAGGTCACATCATCCGTAACCTGCCAGAATACGTTCTCTGCAAGTGCACCGCCGGTAAGTAGGACAGTCACATCACTGGCAACGTCAAGCTTACCAGAAATTTGGAATATCCAAACTTCATCCTCACCACCGTTCAATGTAAGGTCATCTCCAATCCCAACAGCTGAAGTCCACTTATATAGAGCAGGAGGCAGGACTTTACCACCGATAGCACCAGTAGCATAATTCAAGTAATTCGGGTCTACCCGGCCTGCAGCATTGGTATATGCTGTTTCCACATCTGATACTGCTGCAGTTAGCTCCGTGGGAACAGGAATAGCCATGTCAGATGCATAGAGCTTCCCGGTTACCAAATCTGAGGTAGCATAGCCTGTTGCATTGGTAAGGGAGAATCCAGTAAACGCTGAGGTGGCAGCTGGACTTAATCCAAGATCACCAGTAATAGCTGTAGCACCCGTGGTAGACACTGCACTTTCAGCCAAGATTACATAATTATCTGCCGTTCCTAGAGGTACTGTTGCCAACAGAGCATCAGTTGTTTCAGGGAATACCGCTGTCACTACACCACTATCCACGGCGTTGGTTGTTGTCGCTCCCAGTACGGTAAAGGAGTTAGATGCAATACCGCTAAGGGTATAGCCGGTTTTGGCCGTCAACGTAATGGTAGCTGTGTACACAGTTGAAGCTAAATATGGACTGTCCGCAGGATCCCATGAAATGGTTGCAGTATATTGGTCAGTTGCAGGCACATCTGTGTCTGGAGTTGCATCTCTTGCAGGTAAAGTCACCCCAGAGATCTCTGTAAGGTTGATCGCTACTGGTCCACTCGGCACAGTAACAGTAAGGGCAAGGGTTCCTTCAATTTCTGAACCATCGTTTGCTATGGCTTTAACCGTAACGGATCCAGCACTGGTTGCTGAGAGCAAACCAGACTCACTAATTGTTGCAGTACCGGTCCCATCAATTACCGACCAAGTTACACTCATATCGAGTGCATCGGCTGGAAGGACCGCCGCGCTCATTTGCAATGTCTCACCATTTGCGACAGATGTTGCATCTGAGGCTCCCGTGACAGTAATACCCGTCACCGAGGTAGGTGGTGCGGTATCGTTCGAACACCCTACGGCGACCGAAAGAATACCGATTATTGCAAAAAGGAAAACATACTTTGTTAAGTTTTTACATGTATTCATTGAAATCCTCCTGATTCCTTGTGAATTTTAGAAGGGGCATAGTTACATACTCCTATCAGATCACATACCTGAAGCCACCAGAGGACTTCAAATGCCTCCTATACCCTTCTTTGTAAGGGGGAAATATCGATATGCTGTGCTTTTCCGGATTGAAGGAAAATAGGATTTTCCACATGCCCAGATAAGCCTGTTTCCAATAAAGAGCTCCAGCATCGGGGATTGCTACATCCCCTATGCAGTCGTAATAGGTTTACAGCGGCGTAACTGTTGCTGTATCCAAGGTGACTTGGGTTTGAGCCAACAATTTTCCATGAACCGAAGAACCTGTTTCCAGAACAATCTGGGTCATACTCATGAGAATTCCCTCAAAGTGAGCACCAGTTCCTAGTGTTGCGATTCCCGCCACTTGCCAGAAGACATTCTTCGCCTGGGCTCCGTCAGCCAGAAGGACCTTAGCACCACTGCTGGCAGTCAGGTTGTCCGCAATCTGGAAAATCCAAACATCGTTTACCCCACCCTGTAGAGTGATATCTGTTGCCATAGTGACCACAGTTTCCCATTTATAAATACCAGGGGTAAAAGTCTGTCCTCCGATTATTCCCTCAGCAGATTCTGAGACGATTGCGTAATCAACTCTTCCTGCAGCTTCAACATATGCTGTTTGTATATCGGATATTGCTGTAGTCAATGTAGAAGGAGTTGGTTCCTGCATATCTGCGGTGTAGATGTTTCCTGTCACATATGAGGATGTTGCTGAGGTTCCATCAAGCGCAAGTATTTCGGAAAAACCCGTAACATCAGCAAGGGATTGAGGACTTACACCGATATCACCGGTAATAAGTGTGTTACCTGTTGTGGTAATTGCAGATTTTGCCAAGATGCTGAAATTGGATGCTGTACGCAGATTGATGGGTGCAGGACCTTCTCCAGCCAGAACTTCACTTGTTGTGGTAAAAGTCCACACCTTGTCTTCAATCAATCCCACCGTTGCGGCATTGGTAACGGCTTGCTTTATTCTTACTGTATATTCAGTGTCATAGAGAAGATCAGCATCAGGATTGAAAGATACAGTCTTACTCTCCGCACTATAACTCACCGCTCCTGTAATATCACTACCTAATGCACTTACGATAACATTGAGGGAGGTCAGCGTCGAAAGATCCATGATTTCATTGAAGGAACCTTCAATATTCGTAGTAATAGAAACCCCGGTATCTCCATCGAGAGGGAACAACGAAGAAACATAAGGTTGTCCATTTACCAATATCTGTAGGGAACCTTCTTCGGCGGATGCATCATTGGAGGAAGCGATAACTTTCACGATTCCTGCGCTGGTACCAGTTAATAGACCTGTCGGACTGATGGTCGCTGTACCGGTTTTATCTATAACTGACCAGGTAACGCTCGTATCAGATGCATTCAGAGGAAGGACATCCACAATCATCTGGAGAGTTGACCCACCAAGTACAGTGGTCGCATTCCCCTCACCAGTGACCGTGATATCACTCACCTGTATTGGGTGAACAACAGTATCTGAACACCCCCACATGAAAAAGATAGTGACAATCATTGCAATGCCAATGGACAATTTCGTAAGCTTGGAATTTGTGTTCATGAATAACCTCCTGATTACTTATGACTCTGAAAACAAGTCGTAACATTTCGATGTAAACTTCAAGGGGAGTTCCTCAAGAGATTTTACGTATAGCCTTTCCTTTCAGGACCTTACGTTATTGATTCCTTGTGTTGCTCATATCTATGGGTGATTTATTCCTGTTGCAGCATCGAGAAATTCCAAAAGGTTAACCGTTGGCAGCACAATGCGGTATAGTATACTGATTCCGACGGTAACCGTTCCCACGATGGGTTTTGGATAGTTCTCTGGATTTACTCAGCTACTATTCGCCATATAGTTGTTTGCTATAGTTTTAAGAACAAACCAATTGAATGTAGAATGTGTATTTCTTATTACATTCGCAGGGTTGAAAAGAAATTCCCAGTAATGTATGTACGGTCAACGAAGTAATCCATGGAATCAATATCCATATGCTCCGATGCATAAGATGAGGTATATACTAAATTAATTATAGGATTCACGATCAGCATGTAGGTTGTAAACCTACTACCAGGGGTTTGATGAAATTCGTGCCAACGCGATGTTTCAAGATCCTTGTC
>NZ_JAEKNT010000065.1 GCF_016406725.1 Sphaerochaeta sp. S2
TTCACCAATCTCATCTAAGAAAATTGTACCACCATCTGCTAGATGAAACTTTCCAATCTTACCACCTTTTCTTGCACCTGAAAATGCACCATCCTCATATCCAAACAATTCTGATTCCATTAAATCCTCAGGGATCGCTGAACAATTTATTGCGACAAACAATTCATCTTTTCTAGAACTTACATTATGTATTAGTCTTGCGATTACTTCTTTACCTGTCCCGGTTTCACCTTCTATAAGAACGGTAGAATCACTGTTTGATATTTGCTTAATCCGTTCTTTAACCTCTTTTATCTGCACGCTCTCGCCTATGAGATCATCAAAGGCTACATCCATTGAATGTGTATAAAGTTCATTCATTTCAACGGCGATATCCTTTAGCGATCTAAAGGTAATCAAAGCGCCTCTATCTTGATCATTTAGAACGACTGGCTTAGAACTTATGATAAAATCATATTTTTTATCAATTTTTACTTCTTTATATTTAACTTCACTTTTATTGAGTAAAAGTTTGATACATTCTGCATCAAAAAACTCACTGAGGTGTTCCGGTTTTTTACGGTTGAAGACCTTTTTAAAATTTAGATTGGTTTGAAGGATTTCACCATTATTGGAAACCAACACTAGGAATTGATCAATGGAATCTAAAACCACTTCCCTTCTTTTCTTCAATAAAGATATAACTTCGTAGTCTTGTTCTTCTTTTAATTTATTTACAATCAATTCAATCATATGATCAACAAACTTAAGATAATTTTCTTGATTACTGATCATTTTATCTCGATCGCTTAATGTATTGGCAATCACACCAACACTTCCTAAAATATCTCCTTGGTAGAAGATTGGTATCCCTATAATCATTTCAACTAAACAGCTATTTCTTTGCGTACAAAACTTACAACCCTTATTGTCATCCTTTGAGTTAAGAACAACGCGTTTCTTTTCCTCAATGACACGTGCAAGTATCGAATCTGTTCTAATGCACTCATTTTCTGAAACAGAAGCCAGATCACTATCGCCAATGATTTGCAGCGTTTTATCTACAATCAGTACATCGAACTGAAGTACATTTGCAATGATATTAGCTGTTTGATCCACATAATTTGAAATTCTTTTTAGAGATACCATTTCTCCTCCTATTGGTTTACATATTTAATAATCTCATGATAAGTCATACCTTCTAGT
>NZ_JAEKNT010000066.1 GCF_016406725.1 Sphaerochaeta sp. S2
GAAAATGGGCAGGCATTACAAATCCTGCCCAAAACATTGGCCTTATGCTGCCTCACAATACCCATACCCCTGGAATTTTTCCAAGAATCCTGTCATTTCACAATAACTTTCTCAGATGACATTTTCCCTTACGGTTGACACCTTATCCAGATTGATTTCCATTTTTACCAATCTTTAGGTTATATATCAGCTCTTTAAGTATTTATTTAGTGCAATATAACCGCACCCAAGGAGAAAACAAAGCCCTGCCGAGATACCCCAGAGCTGGCCATATCCGCTCACTGCCAGCAACAAACCCCCGCCTGTTGGGGCAATGGAGTGTCCCAAACTGGATGCAATCGTAAGTGATGAGTTACACCTTGACCGAAGAGAGGGAGGCGCATAGGCATTCACAAACACATTGGCATTGGTTGCCATCAGAATCTCCCCAAAGGTCCAGATACATGTTGCGACCAGGAAAAGGGGAAAGACTGTGCAACCAGCATACATCCCATACCCAACAACATAGAACAGCATAGCAATCGCCATGGAAGGGAGTTGTCCCAGCCTATGCGTCCATGTGGTGAGGAACGCTGTGGCCAGCAATACCGTAACGGCATTTACCGTCATCAACAATGCATAACGACTTGAACCAATCACCTCCCCATACAGGGAAGCAAACTGGAGGGGCAGGGTAAAGGTATTCTGGGCATAGGCAAGGCCGTAGAGGGCAAACAGTATAAAAAAGAGTATCAGGATGGGAGGCATCCGAAGCTTCTTGGCAGTAGTAGCCGTTTCCTTGGTATAGAGGATTTCACTCTTCGGGATTCCACGCAATAACAGGAGTGTAGAGAGGAAAATCAGGAAAGAGGAGAACAAAAAGAGCAACACAATTGAACGTGCATAGAGGAAGGAAGCTGCAACAGGGCCAAGGGCCACTCCAATGTTCGTCCCCAGATAGAGAAGACTGAACGACCGAGAGAGTTGGTCGCTTGGGCTGAAATCAGCAACCATGGTATTGGTGAGGGGAGAGGTCCCGCCGCGGAATGGACTGGAGAGAAGGATCAGATATGGTACCAGATGAGGAAATGAAGCAAACATCACAGCACTTGCAAGATACGAGAGGCTGACCACAGCCTGACAGATTACCAGAGGAGTCTTTCTTCCCCATCGGTCAGCAATATACCCACTGGAGAACTGGCCAACCATGGTGGCAATAACGCTGAATGAGACAAAGAATCCCGCCTGGGCTGGAGAGAGCCCGAGTTTGCCGGTGAGAATGAGGACCAAGAGCAGCTGCACAAAATCCCCGAACCTATTGATGATTCGGATTATGAACAGAATATAAACATTCTTCTCCAGACCCCTGTACAAGGAAAAACCCGCCACAAGAGGACGGGTTATACGTGTATTTCCCATGCGCTCCCTACCCTCTAGTGAGAGTAGGGATTGCTGAATCTTTGGTCAACACTCACTATGGCCGCAAGAGAAACATTTCTTGCAACCTTCGATATTCACAAAAGTGACATTACCACAGATCGGGCAGATATCAGGCTTCACCGAGCTACCGGAAGAAGGAAGGCCAAGGTCAAGCTGACCAACATCTTCATCCTCATCTTCCTCATCAGGAAGACGGGAGGCATCACGGTCGGAGTCAGTTGAGCCGATATGCTGTTGCAGAACCTGTGCTACTGCATCAGGCAGGCTCATTACCCGGTTTCGTCCGAATCCCATGGAGCGGCCACTTCCGATCCCTGAAAGCTGGCTGATGATAGCCTGTGCACGCTGGTCTGGGGTCAGGGGAGAAGGCATGCGTAGCAGCAAGCTGATCAGTCTTCCCAGTCCCTCTGCATCGGCTGCCACATCACTGCCCACCTTTGCTACATTGATAAATACCTCAAAAATATCGCTTGGATCCGGACCATCACAGTTTACGGTGATGTAAGCCGTTCCGATCGGAGTGGCCTTTCGATAGGTGGTTCCCCTCAAGACAGTGGAGCGTACCCGTGGCTTTGGTTCACTGGAACGGGTCACCACAGGAGCTTCCTTCTTCTCCTCTTTCTTGACCGTCAAGACCTGTGTATCACGTGATCCATCACGATAGGTGGTACCACCCTTGCAACCAAGGTCATAGAGTAGCTCATAGAGCTTTCCTGTCTGCTCTATCGTGTACTCCTTGGGAGTATTGCCTGTCTTGGAGATAGAGGAATCGACCCACTTCTGGATTGCTGCCTGCACCTTGACATGTCCTTCAGGAGCAAGGTCCATAGCAGAGACGAAGTAGTCGGGCTTCTTCGCTCCGGGATTTTCCTTTACCCAATCATCATACACCTTAACCCGCTCGATGTTCGTTCCCATCCTTCCTGTTCGTTCCCATTCCCAGAAATAGTAGGGTTCGATTCCTGTGGAGGTATTAACCATCGTTCCGGTGGTTCCCGTTGGAGCCTGGGTCAGGAGGGTGACATTCCTCAAGCCCTGCTCACGGACTTTCTGACGAATCTCTTCTGGCATCTGCTTCATAAAGCCGCTCTCAAGCAACTTTTCTGCATCAAAGAGAGAAAAGCTTCCCTTCTCCTTTGCAAGATCACAACTCTCTGCATAGGCTTCAACGCAGATGAACTTGTACAGCTCCTCAATAAAGGTGAGGGACTCTTCGCTGCCATAGGCGAGTTCCATCTTGATCAACATATCGGCAAGCCCCATGGTCCCTAGCCCGATACGGCGCTCACTCTGCTGCTGCCTCTTGTTCTCCTCGAAGAAGTAGGGGGTATCATCAATGACATCATCCAGGAACCGGACTGCCAAGCGGACTGCCCTGCCCAGATCCTTGTAATTCACCTTCTTGTTCTTCACAAACCTACTGAGGTTGATGGAGCCAAGATTGCAGACACCCCAAGGAGGAAGACCCTGCTCCCCACAAGGATTGGTGCTCTGGATGGAGGAGTAGTACCAAGAGTTGGACATCTTGTTGTAGCGATCGATAAAGAAAACCCCAGGTTCGGCACTTGCCCATGCACTCTCTACAATGGCATCCCAAATCTTACGTGCCTTCATTGTCTGGTACACCTGGACCTTATGCCCACTCTTCTTCCATTTTTCGATATCACCATCCCACTTTTCATTATAATCAGGGTCGGTGGTATCAGGGAAATAGGTATGCCAATCACTATCACTGCGTACAGCATCCATGAAGTCATCGGTAATGCCGACAGAGATGTTTGCATTGGTTATCTTGCCCATTTCCCGCTTTGACTCAATAAAATCGAGAATATCGGGATGCCAGACATTGAGAATCAACATCAAGGCACCACGACGGGAGCCACCCTGTTCAATCAGGCCGGTTACGAAGCTGAATAGCCCGCCCCAGCTTACCGAGCCACTGGAGCGGCCGTTTACGCCCTTGACGTAGCTGTGCCGTGGCCTGAGGGATGATATGTTCATACCCACTCCCCCCCCTCGGCTCATAATTTCGGTCATCTGGCCTAAAGAGGCTATGATGCCACCACGACTGTCCTTCGGGGAAGGGATCACGTAGCAGTTGAAATAGGTTAGGTTCTGATCCGTTCCCGCACCGGTGAGAATCCTGCCTCCAGGGACAAACTTCCAGTCCTCCAGGAGCCAATTGAACTCTTTTTCCCATTGCTTTCGCACCTCCGGCTTCTCTTGGGAAGCAATACCTTTCGCTACACGAGCAAGCATCTGTGCTGGGTCGGTCTCAAGCGGCTTGTCAACATCCTCACGTTTCACGTGCAAGATAGTACCTTCATCAAGCTTGACGGTGATGGCATCCCCATCGTTCAATTCAGTGACCATCCCGATCTCTCGCTGACCAGTCTTTGGGTTGCTTACTGCAACCACAACATCCCCAACCTTAAGCGTCTCTTTCTGGACATCTTTCAGTGCATAACGGTCAAGGAAAATCTTACGACCCAACGGATTCAATTCATTCTTAGCAGCGCTCATGTAATCCCTCTATATATTTAATTAATTCACAATTCTTGAAGAAAATCTTACCCTCTCTCCTGCCAGAAAAGTGGTGCAAGAGAGCGGGTCGACCCTAGTCGACCCTCATCTACCATACCATGGCGAAGTGAACTTGGCAAGCGGACAATACAACATTTATAGCGCTATGTAAAGTTACATAACGCTATATATAGTGTTATATAGGTTTTATAGCAATCATGTATCATCTCTTAAATAATGCGTATTGGTGCAGACAGAATAGGTCAAATAGAGAGTCGAAAATTTCTTCTTATTCCTTGCTGGTAATACGTGAACCACCGCATAATCACCCCCAAATAGAGGATGGAAATCAGATGCATATTTCGTGCTCATTGGGTTGTCATGGCATATGATCACAAGAGAAGTTTTGTCCGGTGGCTAGTGCTGTTTCAAAAAGTGAAGGGCCCCCAAAATACTGAAGGCCCTCCTGATACACACCCCGAAGGGGACAATACAATTAATAGCCGAGTTGCACCATGGTATCGGCAACCTTCTTGAAGCCAGCAATATTCGCTCCCTTCACATAGTTGATATACCCATCATCTTCCCGGCCCTCCAATATGCATGATTGATGGATTTTCCCCATGATACCCTTCAACTTCTCATCAACCTCTTCAGCGCTCCAGTAAAGATGCATGGCGTTCTGACTCATTTCAAGTCCACTGACGGCAACACCCCCTGCATTGGCAGCCTTACCTGGGGCATAGGGTATACGTTTCTCGATGAAGTATGTTGTTGCATCAGCCGTACAACCCATATTTGAAGTTTCAACAACATATTTGACCCCATTTGCAACGAGTGCTTTTGCATCTTCCTTATCCAACTCGTTCTGGATGGCACAGGGGAATGCAAGATCAACAGGGACTTCCCAGGGCTTCTTTCCTGCAACGAATTTCGCTCCAAATCGTTCAGCATAGGGAGCAACCACATCATTGTTTGAAGAACGCAGATACTGCATAAAGGCCCACTTCTCAGGAGTGCCTACACCCTCTTCGTCGTAGATATACCCATCAGGACCACTGATTGCAACCACCTTGGCTCCCAATTCAGTCGCCTTCATTGCCGCTCCCCAAGCCACGTTCCCGAATCCACTGAGAGAGATCCGTTTTCCCTCCAAGCTATCCTGATGCGTCTCAAGCATAGCCTGGGCAAAGTACATGGTTCCATAGCCTGTTGCTTCAGGGCGAACCAGGGACCCCCCAAAGCCAAGACCCTTACCGGTCAGGACACCCGTATTTTCTCCCCTGATACGCTTATACTGTCCATAGAGGAAACCAATCTCACGAGCTCCTACCCCAATATCCCCAGCAGGGACGTCTGTCTCAGGGCCGATATATTTCTGCAACTCAGTCATGAAAGAACGACAGAAGCGGAGAATTTCGCTATCGCTCTTGCCACGTGGATTGAAATCACTGCCTCCCTTACCGCCACCCATGGGGAGTGTGGTAAGGCTATTCTTCAGAGTCTGCTCAAAACCAAGGAACTTCAGTGTACCGAGGGTAACACTGGAGTGAAAACGGAGACCTCCCTTATAAGGTCCGATTGTATTATTGAATTGAACACGATATCCACGATTTACTTGAAGATTTCCTTCATCATCCTCCCACTCGACTCGAAAGGTGTACACCCGGTCGGGTTCGGTCATTCTCTCGAGAATCCGATGCTTTTCATATACAGGATTCTCATTGACCACGTCGAGGACACTCTCCACCACCTCGCTGACGGCCTGGATGAACTCAGGTTCGGCGGGATTCTTTCTCTCCAATTCTTTCATTACTGATTCAAGGGTATACATACCTAGATTATTCTCCTTGGTCTGTGCTGCAACACGCTGTTGCTTGTCCAAAAAGCGTAAACCCGCTATATCGATATGTCAACGTCGAATTGCGATAAACATGATTATATATTTTATATTTACCCTATCGTACAAAATTATACATAAAAATTGAATTTTCAATCAATTTTATGAATATACTGAAACAATATGCAAACTTCGTCTCTCATGATAAAATACCTGCTATGTATACACTTGACCCAACCTGGTTGCCATTCAGCAACCTGATGCTGAAACATATCTACAACGTACTGCTCATCTGCAATGACTATGACCGTTTCCTCCTTGAGGAAGACGGACGGGTTGAAGAAGAGTTATACCTCGAATACACCCAGCTTGGACTGAACAACCCACCAAAGTTCACCCATACCAGCACCGCGGAAGAAGCGCTTAACCTCTTGAACCAGAGATCATTTGACCTGGTTGTCACCATGCTCGACCTCGGGACCGACTCTGTTGAGCAGTTGGCTACAACCATCAAGAAGAGCAATCCGCAGATGCCGGTTATTGCACTCTCTCCCTCTTCCAGCCATAAGAGAAACAAGATGATCAAGGGGTCAGACTGCAAGGATATCGACTATTTCTTCTACTGGCAGGGCGACCCCACCATCTTCCTTGCCATGATCAAGCTGGTAGAGGATAGGATGAACCTTGACCATGACACCCAGGAAGCAGATGTCCAGTTGATCATCCTGGTAGAGGACTCGGTTCGGTTCTACTCATCCTACCTACCCATGATGTACACCACCTTGATCCAACAGAATCGCTCAGCCATCCTTGAAGCACTGAACAGCTGGGGAAAAACCCTCAGGATGCGTGGAAGACCAAAGATCGCGCTTGCCAGAACCTATGAGGAGGCCCAGGAGCTCTATAGCAAATATCAACACAATATCTTGGGGATTATCACCGACATGTCCTACCTCAAGGAGGGTGATCAGGACAAGTATGCAGGCCTATACCTCACCAAAATGGTTCACGCAAGAGACCCTGAGATCCCAATACTCATCCAAAGCAGTGACAACACTGCCCAGGAGATGGCAGAGGAAGCAGGAGCGTATTTTCTCTGGAAGAACAATTCAGCACTTCTTTTTGAACTGAATAAGTTCATGACAAAGCACTACGGATTCGGACCCTTTATCTTCCGAGATCCCGATACGATGGAGGAGATTGCCCGCGCGGAGACCATGCGCGACCTGCAAAGGGTCCTTCCCAAGGTCCCCACCAAAAGCTTCGCTTTCCACTCCAAGAGAAATGACTTTTCAAGATGGCTCAGGGCACAGAGCCTTTACGCCATTGCTGCAAGAATCAAGGACTTGAAGATCCCTGCAAATGGGGATGCAAAGGTAGTACAGCAACAGATGACGGAGATCATCCGCAACTACCGTAAGGAGAGAACCAAAGGAGTCATTGCCCAATTCAGTAGGAACAATTATGACGAAACGCTCTTCTTCAGCCGAATCGGAGGGGGATCACTGGGAGGAAAGGGACGAGGTCTTGCCTTCATCGATATGGTATTGCGTGCAGCAAAACTTCCAGAGAAATACCCTGATGTATACCTCTCCATCCCTCGAACGGTGGTTGTTACCACCGATCAGTTCACCCAGTTCCTCGAGGAAAACGATCTCAATGATATCGCCTCAGGGGACCTTCCCGATGAGACCTTGCTAAAAATATTCCTCTCAAAACCATTAAGCAATGAGCTGGTCCTGAACCTCTCGGAAATCATCCAGGTCATCCACCAGCCGATTTGTGTGCGCTCTTCCAGCCTTCTGGAGGACTCACACTTCCAACCGTTCGCCGGGGTATATGAGACATGCATGCTTCCCAACCAAGGGTCTGACGAGGCGAGACTCCAGGAGCTCTGTGATGCAGTACGCGCGGTCTGGGCTTCCACCTTCTTCCGTAGCGCAAAGGAGTATCTCAAGGCAACCGAGCATATGCTCGAGGATGAAAAGATGGCTGTCATCATCCAGCAGGTCATTGGAAGCGACCATGGTCCTTACTGGTATCCAAATATCAGCGGGGTTGCCCGTTCCCTCAACTACTATCCCCTGGGGGGAGAGAAGCCTGAGGATGGGGTTGGCATGCTCAGCTTCGGTTTCGGTAAATCTGTGGTGGACAATGGCTCCGCCTTGCGATTCAGCCCTACCCATCCAAAACGGCCAGCCCAGTTCCTTGGTGGCAACCAAACAAGCAGCCAGAACACCTTCTATGCCCTGAATATGAAAAGTGGGTACCATCCACTTGAAGAAGGGGGTCTTGAGAACCTGGAACTACTCAATTTCCGTGAATCGTGGGCTTATCCTGATGCCATTAGATACATTGCAAGCACCTATGACTTGACTAGTGGCATGCTGAGCGAGTCTGTCAGGACTGAAGGGGAGAAGGTGATCACCTTCAACGGAATCCTTAAGTATGACGCCTTCCCCCTAGCCGCCATCGTCAGGGATGTCCTTCAGTTGGGTACAGAGGCAATGGGAAAACCGGTAGAAATAGAATTTGCTGTGAACCTGAACCGTGCAGCCCCAAAGATGAGGGAGTTCAGTCTTCTCCAGATTCGCCCTATAGCAGCAGGCAACGAGGAGAGTGATGTCTCAATCAGCGACCATGAACGAGAGAGTGCTGCCATCCATTCCCATGTGGTGATGGGAAACGGAAAAATTGACCATGTACAGGATATCATCTATTTGAAAATCGACCAGTTCTCGGCTTCCTCAATGAAAAGCATGGCAAAGGAACTCGACAAACTCAATGCAGCAATGGTTATTGCAGAGAAAGACTATGTATTGATGGTAGCAGGAAGATTGGGCAGCTGTGACCCATGGCTGGGTATTCCCGTAACTTGGTCACAGATATCCAGAAGCAAGGTAATCGTTGAGACTGGGTTACAAGGATTCCAGGTGGAACCAAGCCAAGGGACTCACTTCTTCCAGAACATGACAAGCCTGGGATGCCTCTACCTGACCATCAACCCGGCCTATCGATCTGGCTCAATGCGCTTCGAGAAATTCAAGACCCTCCAGATTGTCTCAGAGACAGAACACTTCATTCATGCAAGAAGCGAAAAGCCATTGACCATTAAGGTCAACGGCTTCGATGGAGAGGGGGTAGTACTGGTCGATTAGTGCTCTGGATGGGTCTCCTTATAGGCCCAGACCCAAATTGCAGTATGGGAACGCACTGCCTCTACTGCCTTTTCACCATCTCTATCCATAATTGCCTGATGCAATTGTTGGTGTACCTCATCAACACCCTCATGGATGGGGTTGATGGTCTTGGTGAACAAATCAATCACAAAGGTGTAGATGTTCTCTACGATACTGTTGTGGGAAAATCGAGCAAGCAAGCGATGATAATGCAAGTCCAGGGCGCCTGCTTTCTGGGCAGACGCCTGATCTTTACCGAGCTCCTTCTGGAACTCCTTCATTGATTGGTCGAGCAAAGCCAATTCCTCATCGCTCGCAGACTCAATGACCAATTTAACGATACCTTCTTCCAGCAACTGCCTGACCTGGGTCAATGATTTGTAATCACGGTCCTGTACAAGGATCTGGAACAGTTGTGGATCGAATAGACGCTTGTTTGATGCGCTGGAAACAAACGTTCCATGTCCTTGCTTGATCTCAATCACCCCATAGGCAGAGAGAATCTTCAAGGCTTCACGTACCGTGCCACGCCCAACCTTCAGGCTCTCGGCAAGGGAGATTTCATTGGGAATCATATCCCCGGGAGAAAGCTTCTGATCGATCAAGAGCTCCTTGATCTTCTCTATCACCCATTCAACCGCTGATGGACGGCCTTCGCGTACCCTGAACATGTCTTCCATGGAAATAAATCCCCCTGCTACAGCACTGTATCATACCAAGAGCCCTCGATGAAAGCAAGGAATCATCAATCCTTGTAATCATCTCTCGAGGGAGAGAAACACTCAATCAGCTCAGTATCCTCAAGTATCTTGGAGCCATGGGGATCCATGGAAGCAAAATAGTAGGCATCTCCTGCATGAAGGTCCAAAATCTCGCCATCTCCCTTGATGAAATGGATATGGCCCTTTACCACAAAGCCATTCTGGCTTTCAGGGTGGGTATGCATCTCAAGCGTGGACCCTTTCTCAAGGTAGAAATAGCAGATCATGCTATCCTTGTCATACGTCAAGGTAACCCGCTCAATTCCCTTCGCCCTCTCCACTCTCTTGTCTGTATGCAAATTCCCTCTATGTTTCTTCTCGTCCATTATTTGTTTCCCCTTCTCTCAGCAATCAAGGCAAGCAAGGCATTCCATCCCTTCTGGAATGAGGTACGGAACAACTCAACCCCGCCATAATCGTAGTACTCATCAACAGACATCCCATCAGTCTCAAGGGCTCTCTGGTAGTCAGGAAGCTCCTTGCAGAGCCTCTTGATCTGTTGTTCATCGAGCGTACTGTCTATCCGGTCAACTACTTCCTTGTCCTGTTCAATCAATACCTCGGCAGTCCCTTTCCAGTTGATGGTGATGCTCAGATCACCACCCACCAGCTCAGTGAAGTCCTCAAGTTTTCTGGCTCCTCCACCGATCATGATTCCTGGATATCCCCTATCCTTCATCATCTCATACTCTTTCTTTGCGATGGAGAGCCCAGCATATTTGACCAACTCCTCATCAATAGAGAGCTGGTGCTCCTTGATGACACGCTTGAAATGATCATCGAGAATTCCGGTGATATGTGTGACATAGAAAGGAGGGATGTTTCCACTCTTCTGGCTCACCTCCTGATATGCTTCACAAATGGAGATGGTCTGACTCAGGCTCATAACCTCTGTTGCCATCGTGGGGATATTATGTTCCACCATGGTACTGATAGCCTCGATACCCCACTTGGTTACCGGTATCTTGATGCAGATATTCTCAGCAATCTCATGATTCTCCAAGCCTTCCTTGATGATCAGGCTGGCATCTGTCTCAGCAAACGGGTCACCCTGGATGGTAACCAGCCCCTCTGTACCGCCACTGGCGCGATAGAGTGGGAGGAACAGATCTGCAAGACGGCCGACCATCATCTGCTGAACCTTGGAGGCCAGAGTGGAGTCGTCCTTCTCATAGGGAAGCAGGAGGTCAATCATCCGCCTCACCACACGCATATCCTCTTCAGATTCAAAGAGCTTTGAAACATAACTCGGATTGGTGGTGCAACCAATTGCCCCTTCTTCTATCGCCCGTTTGGCTTGCTCCATGGTCGGATTGTTGATCCAGAAGCGAGTTTTGGTTTGTTGATGCACACGGTGAAAATACGTAGATTTCATACACACACCTCTAATTGAATAGTAATGACGGTAGCCACAGGGAGATCTGCGGAACATAGGAGAGAATCACCAATGCCACTAGTAGGGAGAACAGGTATGGCATTACTGCCTTGAATACCTTCCCCACCGGAAGCTTCACGATTGGGCTGAGCATATACACACTCATGCCAACGGGAGGGGTGATCATTCCAATCATCAGGTTGAATACCATCACCAAGCCGAAATGGACAGGATTAACACCACTGGCCATCAGAGGCGGCAACAGGATCGGGGTCAGAATCATAATCGCAGCAGTGGACTCCAGGAACATTCCTGCAATAAGGAGAATTACATTGGCAAGAATCAAGAGCACTACCGGATTGTCAGAAATACCAAGCATCAATGCCGATACCTGCTGGGGAAGCTGTTCTACCGTCAAGACCCAGGCAAAGATGGCAGCAGAGGCAACAATAAACAGTACACTTGCCGTTGATTGCAATGTCTCCTTGCATGTCTTGATAAACGATGCAAAGCTGAGTTCCTTGTATATGGCACTCAAAACCAATGAATATGCGACAGCAATAGCAGCAACTTCAGTCGGACTGAACAGGCCAGAGAGCATCCCACCCATCATGATCAATGGCATGAACATGGAAGGCAGGCCCCTTTTTATGATGGTAAGGACCTCTGTTCGTGAATACTTGCTCTCAACTCCCTTTGGATAGTTGTACCGCCGTGCAAAGAAGGCCACTTGGACCATCAAGGCAATGGCGATAATCAGTGCAGGTAGAATTCCTGCAATCAGGAGCTGCATGGAGGAGGTCTCAGCTGCAGCACCATAGATGATCAAGGGGATGGAAGGAGGGAAGATAGGGCCGATTACTGCAGAGGCAGCGGTAATGGCTGCAGCATGCGTCTTCGGATACTTCTGTTTCTCCATCGCTTCCAACTCAATATTCCCCAGTCCTCCAACATCAGCGAGGGCTGCTCCTGAGATGCCGCTGAAGATCAGGGAAGCTACAATATTTACTTGGGCCAAACCACCTTTCAAGCGGCCAACCAACAATTTTGCAAACTCAAACAACCGTTCGGTAATACCCGAACTATTCATCAGTCCTGCTGCCAGGATAAACAAGGGAACGGCAAGCATGGGGAAAGAGTTAAGACTGGTAACCATTCTTTGAATCAACTGACTGGGAGGAATATTTGCCACAATCAGATACAAGGCAGAGGGAATTCCCATACTGACGGCAATGGGAAGGCCTGTGGTCAGCAAGACCAGAAACAGGAGTACCACCATGGAACCACTCATTGGACTACCTCCCTACCACGAAGCGTTATAATGGCACCAGCGAGGGAAAAGATGCACATGGCAAGCACTCCCAGTGTGATGGGGATGTAGAACACCACATTCGGCATTGCGAGAGCCGGAGTCCGTACATTCCAATTGAATTCCATGATTGTCACGATGGCATTAAGCACATACAGACCGAAGACCATGACCAGAAGCTGGCTAATAGCTGAAAACCAACGTTTCAAACGCTCTGGAAGGTACAAAATAACGATATCCACAATGATATGCTGGCCTCTCCAGGTCAACACCGGTATCATCAGGAATACCAACGAGACCAAGGAAAACCGAGCAAGCTCTTCCAACTGTATCGACCCGGAATTAAATATATTTCTCATGATGATCTGAATAAGCACTGAAAGGAACAGCATCAAGAGGAAGATGATGCCAAGCAGCTCATACAGACCAGCCATCTTTTTCAAGAACCTTTGCATAGGAATATTCCTTGTATTAGAAGACATGTGTGGAAGCAGGATACCATCCTGCCTCCACCACTGAAAACACTACTACTTGATTGCGTGGATCATCTCGTAGTACTTGCCCCAAGCATCGCCAAAGCGTTCATCAACGACTTTGCTGACGGAAGAACGGAACTCATCAACTTTCAGGCCATCAGCTGCTGTGATGATGGTCATACCCTTGTCCTTGAGCGTCTGGACGTCCTTGGCCTCATTCTCCTGTACATAGTTGGATGCCCAGTCACGTGTTTCACGAGCAACTTCTCTGAAGATCTGCTTATGCTCGTCACTCAGGGACTGCCATACCTTCTCGTTGATCACTACAGGTTCACTACCCATGATATGGTCGGTCATCATGGCATACTTCTGTACTTCATAGATGTTGCTGGTTACCAGTGTACTTACTGGGTTCTCCTGTCCATCGGCAACACCGGTGGAGAGGGCAACGGGAACTTCTGACCAATCGATGGGAACTGCTACCGCACCCATACCTTCCACTGCTGCAAGATAGATGGGGGAAGGAATGGCTCGAATCTTTTTTCCAGCCAAGTCAGCTGGGGAGTAGACAGGGAAGTTTGCAGTCAACTCACGGGTACCGAAATAGAAGGAGTAGAGAATCCTTACGTTTCTGGTATCGATCAACTTCTGGTTCAACTCCATGAGCGCAGGGCAGGTCTCAGGATCAGTTGCCTTGAGCAGGTGGTCGACATCCCGATAGAGGTATGGGGTGTCAAACAGTCCAAGGTCATTGAGCAAGGGCTGCAACCCGCCATAGGTGTTATGGTGAAGTGCAATAGAACCCATGGAAACAGCTTCAGCCATTTCACTGATGGATCCCAGCTGACTTGCAGGATACACTTCAATCTTGATGGCCCCACCGGTCTTCTCTGCTACCTTATCGGCAAAATAGGTGGCCTGCAGTCCGTTCGGGCTGGAAGCCGGATTCATGTGAGCATACCGCAATACCAATGGATTCTCAGAGGTCGGACCACTCTTTTCTGCTTGCCCCTGTGCAAACAGAGCCGTTGCCAACAAGGTGACAAGCACCAGTACAACAATCTTCTTTTTCATTTGTTTCTATCTCCTTTTGTTTCTATCCTCAGGTAACCCTGAGAAATTATGCCTTTGTATGTTTGATGGCTTCCTTGGCTCCCGCGATAATATCCTCTACAGACATACCGTAGGCATCAAGCAGCTCATCAGGGAAGCCGGACTCACCGTACACATCCTGCAATCCCAGTCGTACCAAGTAGGCAGGGTTGCCTTCTGCAATCACCTCTGCAATTGCACTACCGAGACCATTAATGATGGTATGGTCCTCAATCGTTACCGCACAACCTGTTTTTCCAAGAATTGCTGCGATTCCTGCTCGATCCAATGGCTTGATGGTTGCAACCTCCACAACCTTCGCACCGATTCCCTCTTCCTTAAGCCGTTTTGCAGTCTCTATTACGCGATTAGTAACAAATCCATGACAGAACAACGCCACATCATTTCCTTCATCAACAATGGTGCGTACCTTACCCAAAGGAAAGGGTGTTCCATCGGGGAAGACTTTCTCTTCCCGACCACTGCCGATTCGTATATAAACCGGTCCCTCGATATCAGCACTTGCCAGCATCGCTTGATAGACCTGGTTTCCATCTGCAGGACAGAGAATGGTGAAATTGGGCATCGTCCTGAGAATTCCCACATCCTCAATAAACTGGTGGGAGACCCCTTCCCTGTTTCCTCCATGCAAGCCCCCATTTGCACCGACAAAGCGGACTTTCAGTGCAGGATAGGAGACGAATGTCCGCATCTGTTCACAAGCGCGCATCGTCAAGAACCCTGCGTAGGTACAGATGTAGGGCAAGAGTCCACTGGAAGCGAGGCCACTGGAAACACCCACCCCGTTCTGCTCGGATATCCCAAGTTCAATGACACGGTCAGGATATGCTTCCAAGAACGGTTCACCCTTGACCACCTTCAGAGAGTCAGTGGAAACGAATACGATATCATCACGCTCTTTTGCCAAGTGCATCAGTGCGTCTCTAAATCCAATTCTCGTGCTGTCAACACTACTCATAGCACACCTCCCAGTTCCTTCATGGCAATACGGTATTCTTCATCGGTATAGACCCGTTTATGCCAGGAGTTTTCTCCCACCATGAAGGAAACACCGTTTCCCTTGACCGTCTTGCAGATGATTGCCGAAGGTCTCTCAGTTTCTGCTTTGGCGTTCTCAACCGCTTGTAAAATCTGGGAAATATCATGCCCGTCAATGCTCTGGGTATGCCAGCCGAAGGCTTTCCACTTATCCTCAATTGGATAGGGACCCGATACCTCACCGACAGTCCCCCCACTCTGGTAGTTGTTGTTGTCTATGAATACCGTCAGATTTGCGGCCTTCTGATGGCTTGCAGCCATTGCTGCTTCCCAGATCATTCCTTCACCAAGCTCACCATCACCGGTGATTACATACACCCGGTTTGTTTGCTTCTGGATTCGAGCGGCCAAGGCCATGCCCAGTCCAATAGAGACTCCGTTTCCGAGCGAACCTGTGGTTGCATCAAGACCTTTGGTCTTTGGTGCATAGGGATGTCCCTGTAACTTGGAATGTAGGTATCGCAGGGTATAGAGGTCGTCTACCGGGAAATAACCCCGCCTCGCTAGGGCAGCATACAATACAGGACAAGCGTGTCCCTTGGAGAGTACAAAGCGATCACGATCGCTCTTATCAGGGTTGGATGGGTCAATATTCATCACCTCAAAGTAGAGGGCGGTAATAATATCTGCAACTGAAAAACTCGGACTGGGATGGCCATCCTTTGTTCGGTAAACCATCTCAACGACATCTCTCCTAAGCTGCAAAGACATCGCATGCAAAGCTTCAAGATCCATGGGTTCCTCCTTCTACAACAGTCCCTTGATCTGTTCAACACCAAGGCGAGGACTGCTGAGCACCGTCTTGCCGGTAAGCTCGGCAAGCGGTTTTTCCATTCTTGCCATCGAGCCCTGTGCAAGAAGAATCACATCACAGGAATCAGCTACCCGTTTTGCCGTCTCAGCAATCAGCCGGTCATGGGTTTCTGCGTCCCCTGCAGTAATGGCTGGGAAAGCTCCCTCGGCCAAGGCACTGATGGTCCTGATTGATTTCCCTGCCTCCTGTGCACATCTTTCCAATAGTCGGATAGTTGGATCCAAGGTGGTAGGAAGGGTTGCCAGGACAGCGATTGAATCAGTGAGCTCTATCGCCCGGCGGGCCATCGGTTCATCAATTCTAATGATTGGGATGGGGAAAAATTCTCGAGCTCCATATACTGCATCCCCGATAGAGGAGCAGGTGTTGAGGATCAGCTCAGCACCCGATGCACAAGCAATCTCATAGTATCCATAGAGCCTTCTCTTCACAGCCTTGGTCATTCCCCCGGCCTCGATGATGTCAGCAATCATGCTGTCATCGAGTATGTTCATTATCTTGTAGTCACCAAGGGTCTCTTTCATCAGATCCGACAGTGGTTTTACCAAGGCAGCTCCAGTATAGATTGCGGCAATCGTGTGTTCAGCCATGAATATTCCTCCCAATTCCTATAACATCATACATCATACATATGAAGAATAAGACGCATTTTTCAATCTGTCAAGAAACAATTAGGCAGACTTCATTGGGATAGAAATTCAGGACCCCTGAAAGGAGTCCTGATACAATCTGCGAATGAGGAGTATTGGTTAATAGGGACCACGGATATGCTGGGCAACCTTCTCCTGATAGAACTTCTCCAATTGCTTATGCAGCTCATCTGAGAGAGGAGGAAGATCAGAAATTGCGGCATTGTCCAGCACCTGTGATGGCCTGCTGGCACCAGGAATCACCACAGAGACAGCATCAAAGTCGAGAATCCAACGAAGTGCCATCTGGGCAAGAGTCATTCCCTCTGGTTTCATTGTCTTGATCTCTTCAGCCAGTTCAACGCCCTTCTCAAAAGGAACACCTGCAAAGGTCTCACCAACATTGAATGAGGCTCCATCGCGATTGAAGTTACGGTGGTCACTCTCATCAAAGGTGGTATTTTTCGTCATCTTTCCCGAGAGCAGTCCACTTGCCAAAGGAACACGGGCAATGATGGAAACTTCTTTTTCCTTGGCTTTGGAGAAGAGGTCGGTAATCAGTTTCTGTCGGAATATATTGAATATAACCTGAAGAGAGGCAATTCCCTCCTCTTTCAGGCAGATCAACCCCTCTTCCACAGACTCAACACTTGCGCCAAAGTCGGCAATCTTTCCTTGCTTTTTCAGATCTCTCAGGACATCAAAGACAGCCCCATCGGCCAGGACATCCTGGGGGATACAGTGCAACTGGATCAAATCCAAACGTTCAACTCCCAAACGGGAGAGTGATGCATCAGTGTGGCGGATCATTGCCTCAGGGGTGAAATTCCCAGGCCAACCTGGATCTCCACCACGTCCCAATTTAGTAGCAACAAAGAAGGAGTCACGTTGGGATTTAAGAAATTTTCCAATGAACTTCTCGCTCCTCCCGTCTCCATACACGTCAGCGGTATCAAAAAAGGTAATACCTGCATCAGAGGCGGTCTGGAGGATTTTCATGGCAGTCTCATCCTCAACGGTACCCCATGATCCACCGATCTGCCAGGTTCCCAATCCAACCTCGGAAACCATGGTCTTATTCGTACCAAACGGTCTTTTCTTCATACTAGATCCTCCATTTTCTGTGTATCTCTCTTCATTTTAGGAAGCTCCCATACAAAAAGCAAGGAATTCCTGCCTTAGAGCAGAGAGAGGAATGCATCCCATAAGGTATCTTGCGGGGGATCGGCAACAATGGTTATCTCTTCTTTGCGTACCGGATGAACAAAGGAGATGGATCTTGCATGAAGACAGATACCCCCATCAGGGTTGGAACGGGGAAAACCATACTTGAGGTCTCCCTTGATATGCAGGCCAATTGCAGCAAGCTGCGCCCTGATCTGGTGATGTCTGCCGGTATGCAGCAATACCTCAAGGAGGAAGTAGGTTTTGCTGGCAGCGATAAGACGGTAATCCATCTTTGCAAGCTTCCCTTTCTGTCTCTCCACAGGAAGCGCAACACTCTTGTTCGCCTTCGTATCGCGGATGATGTAGTGAAGCAAGGTACCCTCTGTATCGTTGGGAACCTTATCCACAATCGCCCAGTAGGTCTTCTTCACGGTATTGCCCTTGAAGAGCTCATTCATCCTGACCAGAGCCTTTTCAGTCTTGGCAAAAATCACCAAACCGCTTGTTGGCCGGTCCAAGCGATGAGGAATGCCCAGATAGACATTTCCCTTCTTTTCATAGGTTACCTTCAGGTATTCCTTGACAAGATCAGCGAGTGTTTTATCTCCTGTCTTGTCTCCTTGTACCAACTCACCACCACGCTTGTTCACCACGATCAAGTGGTTGTCCTCATACAGGATCCGACCTTCAAGTTGCTCCATTATTCCCTCTCCATCTCATCATCGAAGAGCGACGGTTCCCGCTGGTCTTCGTGTACCACTTCTTTTACTGCCCTGAGCCGTATGGAAGCCACTTCCTTTACAGCCAGGCGAACCCCGTTTGCCTTTACCCCTTTAGGTTTGTAATCGGAGAAGTAGAACTTCTCCTCCAGAATCCTGAGCCCTGGTTTCTTCTTATAGGTAAGGTTCATCTCAGCATTTTCGAAGGTGGACAGCTTGACTATCTTGAAATTCCCTTCCGGTACCAGAGGGTAGAGCTTCTTCAGCTGGTAGCTTGTAATCTGGCACCGCTTGATGAAGAGATACTTGTAGGTTTTCTCCTGGTAAATGACCGTAAAGACAATCTTGGCAAGCTCGTCCTTGTCAGCGAGCCCACAATAGAGCATCCCCTTCCCGACAAACTCCTTCTCGGGTGCATCAATCACCTGATAATTACCATCCTTACGAATTACCAGGATGCGGTCAAAGGGACTGACTTCGAATAGGGTATTTCCTTTCTTTACATCATATCCAAGGTACCCGGCGACGGCATCGTAGCGAAGTGGCAGATTGCGCTCAGCAACCTCTTTCACATCGACCATATCAAACTTCTTGATCGTACTCTTACGCTTATGCTCCTCATCGGACATGAGCTCTTTCAACTCTGCAATGAACGAGAGCGCATAACCGGTAAGGTCTGCAAGCTTCTTCTCAATATCTGCAAGCTGATCGTTGATCGACTCAATCTCCTGATGGTTCTTCTCAATGTCAAACAAGCTGATGCGTCGGATGGGGATCTTGAGCAGACGTTCAACATCCTCACCATCAAGCGGGCGGAGCAGCTCTTCGGTAAATGGCTTGAACCCACGGATAACCGCCTTGTTCACATCCTCAGCACTCTTTTTCTGTTCAATACGCTTATAGATCCGCTCTTCAATGAAGATCCTTTCCAGGGTTCTGTAGTGGAGCTTGTCCAACAGATGACCCTTCTCCAGCTTCAGCTCTGCTTCCAGGACATCAACCAAGTGATGCGCATGGAAATCCAGTATCTCATGCACCCCCATGATGGTCGGGGTATTATCCCTGATCACAAGTGGATTGACAGAGAGCTTGGTCTCACATGCCGTATAGGCATACAAGGCATCCACAATCTCTTTTGAATAGGTGTTTCGGGCAAGGCTGATCTCGATGTTCACCTTCTCGGCGGTATAGTCGGTAATGGAGCTGATCTTCAGCTTCCCTTTCTTGGCTGCATCCTCAACCGAGCGGATCATCATCTCACTGGTGGTCCCATAGGGGAGTTCCTCAATGATTATTCGTTTTGGATCCTTGGTATTCAGTTTTGCCCTGATGGAGACTGAACCCCGTCCATCGTTATAGTCATCAACATCAACGATGCCTCCCCCAGGGAAATCTGGATAGAGTTCGTATGACTCTCCCCGCAATGAGGCCGCCATTCCATCAAACACCTCAATCGGGTTATGGGGAAGAATATAGGTACTCATACCTACAGCAATACCACTAACCCCTTGTACAAGGACAACAGGAATCTTGGCAGGAAAGGCTACAGGTTCCTTGTTCCTTCCATCATAGGATTCCACAAACTCGGTAAGCTCAGGGTTATACAACACCTTCTTGGCAAATGGGAGAAGACGGCATTCGATGTATCGTGCCGCAGCAGCCCTGTCCCCGGTCAAGATGTTTCCGTAGTTACCCTGTCGCTCAATAAACAAGTCACAGTTGGCAAGGTTTACCAAGGCCTCATAGATGGAAGAATCCCCATGCGGGTGATAGCGCATTGCCCAACCGACTACGTTTGCAACCTTGTGAAACTTGCCGTCATCCATCTCAAAGAGCGTATGGATGATTCTCCTCTGTACAGGTTTGAATCCATCCACAAGATCGGGGATCGCCCTCTCCTTGATGACATAGCTTGCGTATTCCAGGAAGTTCTCTTTGAAAATTGCGTGTGCCTGGGTCATCAGATCAGATTCTCCATAATGAATTCGCGTCGTTCAGGGGTATTGTTGCCCATATAGAACTCCATGGTTTTATGCATCTCATTCATACCAGCAATGGAGACAGGAAGCAGACGCATAT
>NZ_JAEKNT010000067.1 GCF_016406725.1 Sphaerochaeta sp. S2
GGATTATCCAGGATGTCCTCTTTCTCGAAGTCCATCTGGGCCGAAAGACTCTGAAGCTGTCGCTCCATTTGTGTGCTCACACGGCAGTACAGGGCCACACGTATTCGCTTGAAATGTCGCCTGGCTGGTATGACATGTATGATGGGTTTTCTCTTCTCGTCCGGCATGGTTTGTTTTGCATAACATGAATTAGTATTGAAGAATAGATTATCTGGTTCATAAAGGAATGATTCAATTTCAACTTCATTAAGTATTGCTGACTCAATGCTGACTCAAGAATTCTTTCTGGCACAATACTTCTTTGAATGATATACTAAGCTTCGACTCGATAATTATGATTATATAAGAGGGGTCCTAATGCCAATTACTATCTACAATAGCCCACTTGAAGATGAAGTGTTAAATGCGAAATATTTTGTTGGCTACACCGATTATTTATCTAGCATCAAAGAGTTATATCCACTGATTCAAAGACTAGATATTCAACGAAATTTGCAAAAAACAAATTTTTATGGGCGCCTAAGAGAAGATTTAAAGAAAGGCTGTATTATACCAGCGATCGTAATTGCATTCATCAAAGAAGAAGATAGCGTAGTAGTGAATGAATCATATATTAATGACAACATAAAAAATGCTTTTATTCTTGATGGTATCCAACGATTGAATGCTATAAAGCAAGCCTATGAGGAATTGGCGGATAGCGAGAAAAGTAAATATGAAAAGCGGAGGCTACATCTAAATATTCTAATAGCTCCTTCCATGGACAAACTCCTATATCGGATGATTACATTGAATAATGGGCAGAAACCAATGTCGCCGCGACATCAAATTGATATTCTTTCAGAAACAATACTAGATTTTGATAAGCTCGAATTAAGAAACCAAACCCATAAAGCTAGACAGCTGAATGCCGATCGTTTAGCTATACATAGATCTGATATTGTCAAAGGATATATTGCATACTTATCAAAAACAACTGCTATTGATAACAAGCTGATAATTGAAGAAAAGATGGATGAACTCATTGCAGAGAAGATAATTCAAAGTGATATTGCATCTGATAAGTATGAATTTCTGGATGTGCTTAGAAAAATCGCATATCTCTGCAAAGATCCCGAAATCAGACAATGGTTTTTGGTCAGCAATAACTTCATCGGTTTTTGTGTAGCTTCTAGG
>NZ_JAEKNT010000068.1 GCF_016406725.1 Sphaerochaeta sp. S2
ATTGTACCCCTTACCACACTTTCGGCTACCTCTGGATTGTGGTATGTTTTTGTCTGTGGCTGGTCAAAAAGCATCATAGAGGCCAATCTGATGAAAAAAATCCCAAGAATAAGGGAAATAAGCAAGGTGAAGAATCTGATATATGTATGTTTTGGACTGGTAGCCATGATTGATTTATACTACTATGTAGGAAAGGTAATGTCGAGCTATGGGAAAAGACTACTATGATGACATGCAAGAGCGGCCTTCTTGGCGTTCAGGAAGGGATGGCTCTGAAAATAACCGACCGAGCAAAGGGCTGATCTGGACGATTGCCCTGGGTATCGCTATCTGTGTGGTGGTAATTGTGATCTGGTATCAGTTTTTTCCAGTGCAGAATCAAGGCAATGAAAATCAATCTACAGTGATTGAGGAGGTGTTGCCTGAGGTGAAGGAAATTGCTGATGCCCCGCAAATCAGCAGTGATGAGACCCCAGAAGGAGCCATATCTCCATCTGATGCACCGGTAGTGGATACGGAGAGTGCCAGGGCAATTGATGACGCTCCCCCGGTACGTAGAACACCCACCACCAGTAGTGCTTCCATCCAGTATGCAGAGCATCTGGTCAAGGAAGGTGAGGATCTTGCGTCCATCGCAGATTTATACAGCCTCAAGCCACAGACCCTGATCAGTGTGAACAAAATCCGGAATATCCAGGCTGTCAAGGAAGGGGTTACCCTTACCATTCCCGACCGTGATGGTCAGCTCTATACAGTGAGAGAGGGCGACATGCTCAGTACAATCGCCCGAAAGTACAGCCCTACCTTGGGGTGGAAGACTTTGCAGGAGCTCAACAACCTGAAGAATGAGAGAATTTTCGTTGGTCAGGAACTTTTCATTCCTGATACCTCATCATCCTCTCTTGCCCAGCTCACTGATGTTTCCCCCATCCAGTTCCAGAAACCGTCCCCAGGCTCCATCAGTAGGCTCTTTGGACAGTCTTTTGAGAACCCCACAACCGGAGAGAATGAAATCCTCGCAGGAATACTCATTGAAGGAGATTGGGGAGAAGCTGTTGTAGCTTCAGCCAAGGGTGAAGTGGTAGATGCAGGATATGAGCAGAAGGGCAGGGGAAGATTCGTAATCCTTAGCCATGAGGGTGGCTACAGAAGCAGCTATTACCATCTGGAGAATGTAAGTAATGATGTACGCATCGGTGCAAGTCTCGAAAAGGGACAGGTTATAGGAAGTATCGGAACCAGTGGCACCGATTATGAGCAGCCGACGCTCTTTTTCAGTATCGAACAATCTGGAATTGCACTTGATCCAATGCAATTCTTCTAAGATCAATCGTTCTCAATGTATGATAAAAAGGGAGACCGCAAATGCAGTCTCCATTTTCTTGTTTGGGCATATCCTCAAGCATTCTTTCCGCAGCAATGCTTGTATTTCTTACCGCTCCCACATGGGCATGGGTCATTCCTTCCCACCTTTGGGGTCTGTCTTCTTACCGTAACAGGAGCCGTGTCCCCTCCACCTTGTACTCGTCTGGGGCCTTGGCTTGCACTACTGAAAGCTCCTTGTGCCTGGTGGCTCTCCACTGTCTTGGCTTCCTTGGCTTTCTGACGGTACTGCTGTTCCGGTTTGGTGATCTTCACCCTGACCAGGGTTTGTGCCATGAAAACCTTGATCCCTTCAAGCATCTCGGTAAAGATCTCAAATCCTTCCACCTTGTACTCAACGAGGGGATTGCGTTGTGCATAGCTTCTCAATCCTACTGCATCACGTAGATCCTCAAGAGCTGTGAGATGGTCCTGCCATCTGAGATCGATCTGACGGAGGTAGTTGAAACGGAGGAAATCGTTGAATGGTTTCTCACCAGTGAGGGCAACCTTGTCATCAATCTCCTTGTCGATATACTGCCGCAGTTGTTGTTTGTACTCATCTGCAGAAGCTTGCTCGGGAAGGGGAGGGATCTCAAGGTGGAATGTGGTGAGCATCTCCTCAAGCAGCTTGATTCCTTTCTTGTCATCCTTGCCATCGGAGAATACCTGGTCAACCATATCATCGCTGATATCGTGACAAATACCCCTGACGCGTTCCAGTAGGTGCTCATCACTGAGGATTGCATCACGCTCATCATAGAGATAATTTCTCTGTTCATTGAGCACATCATCATAATCAAGAAGGTGCTTCCTGATTTCAAAGTTGCGATCCTCTACACGCTTCTGGGCTTTCTCGATTGCATTGCTCAGCATACGGTGTTCAATGGGCTCCCCATCTTGCATGCCGATCTTGCCGAGCATGGTCTTCAGATTCTCAGAGGCGAACAGGCGCATCAGTGGATCATCCAGGGAGACAAAGAATCGGCTTGCACCAGGGTCTCCCTGACGGCCACTTCGACCACGCAACTGATTATCGATACGTCTGGATTCATGTCTTTCAGTTCCAAGGATATAGAGTCCGCCGAGTTCCTTTACCTCTTCATAATCATGCTTCCATGCAGGGTATACTTTCTTGATTGCTTCAGTAAGCTCCTCAGCACTAGCATCAGCCCCACAGATGGCTCTTGCTCTCCCGTCTAGGCTGCCACCAAGCTTGATATCGGTTCCACGTCCTGCCATGTTTGTGGCAATGGTAACCGCTCCCTTGGCACCAGCGTTCTCGATGATCAAGGCCTCTCGTGCATGGTTCTTGGCATTGAGTACCTCGTGCTTGACGCCCATTCTGCGAAGCAGGACTGAGAGCAGCTCGCTTTTCTCAATGCTGATGGTGCCGACCAGAATCGGTTGACCTGTACTATGGACCTTCTGGATCTCCTCACAGATGGCCTTGAACTTGAACTCTTCATTATAGTAGACCAAATCCGGAAAATCTTTTCTGACGATCGGCTTGTTGGTTGGGATGACCACAACATCGAGGCCGTAGATCTTGAGGAACTCAGGAGCTTCGGTATCTGCGGTACCGGTCATGCCGCTGATCTTGTCGTACATCCTGAAGAAGTTCTGGTATGTGATCGTGGCAAGAGTCTTGTTCTGACCAAGGATCTTTATTTTTTCCTTTGCCTCAATTGCCTGATGGAGACCCTCGCTGTAGCGCCTGCCGTGGAGTATGCGGCCGGTAAATTCATCAACAATCTGTACCTGTCCTTCGACGACGACATAGTCTACATCGGGGGTATAGAGTCGAAGTGCCTTTACTGCCTGGGTGACGTAGTGGACATACTCGAAATTCTCATCCTCATAGAGTGAACCGTTGATGATATGGTACTTGTTCAGTAATTCCTCAATATGGTTCATTCCTTGGTTGGTGAAAGAAACCCGCTTTTGCTTTTCGTCCAGCTTGTAGTCCCCATGTTCCTCGAATACGGGAGCCTTGCGGTCGAAACGTGCAAGTGGGTCGGGTTCATAGTAATCACCGGTATCAGGATTCTTTTCACACTCACTGAGTAGAGGTGCTATCTTTGCTGCTCCCAGTACCTGAGCAGAGTCATCCTCACTCTGTCCGCTGATGATCAAGGGAGTCCTTGCCTCATCAATAAGGATTGAGTCGATTTCGTCTATGATGCAGTAGTGATGTTTTGGCTGAATTTTTTCCTGCTCAGACCACTTCATGTTATCCCTGAGATAATCAAACCCAAACTCATTGTTTGTACCGTATGTAACATCCTTGGAATAGGAACTCCGTTTTGCTTCATTGTCCATGGATGAGAGAATGACACCCACGGAGAGCCCCAGGTATTCATAGACAGGGCCCATCCAGGAGGCATCACGACCTGCAAGATAGTCGTTTACGGTCACTACATGGACGCCTTTTCCGGTAAGCGCATTCAAATACGCGGCCGGAACACAGGTAAGGGTTTTTCCTTCACCGGTTTTCATTTCCAGGATCTTTCCCTGATGAAGCACCGCTGCTCCCATGATCTGCACATCGTAGTGTCGTTCACCCAATACTCGGCTTGCTGCTTCTCGTGCCAAGGCAAAGGCCTTGGGCAAAAGTGAGTCAAGGCTTGCACCTTGTGCCACCTGTTCCTTGAAGCTCTGGGTTTGCTGGCGCACCTCTTCAGCACTGAGGCTCTCTGCCCAGGCTGCTTCCTTGTTGACCAGCTCTACGAGTGGCTTGAGGGATTTGAGGTCCTTATCTTGTTTGGTTCCGAACAGTTTGGTAAATAGTGAGGTGCCCATGAATTTCTCTCTTGTTGCGAATATAGGGGCTTGGCCCCTTCTTGTAAGTATACTCATACTGGAGTTGCAAGAAAAGTAGAAGTGTCTGGAAAAGATGGGACAATTATACCCATGGTGTATCAAAGTGATACAATTCTGCTGGAGCAACTGCTTTCATTGTGCTATAGTGATGCCATGGTAGTCTGTTACACAGGGGGAGGAACCCTCGGACACGTTTTCCCAGCCTTGGCTGTCCATGAAGAGTTGGCTCTCTTGCCGGACTACCGCTGTTTTTGGATCGGGCGTGAAGAAACCTCCGAGAAGGAGGCTGTTGCGCGCTATGGCATTCCATTCTTTGCAATACGGTGGGGGAAACTTCGTCGCTACTGGTCCTTCAGGAACTTCCTCGACATCGGAAATATTTGTATTGCATTCTTCCAGTCTCTTCGTATTCTGAGAACTCAGAGACCTGAGGTACTCTTCTCCAAGGGAGGGTTTGTATCAGTACCCCCGGTATTGGCGGCGGCAGTATTGCGTATTCCGGTGGTAAGTCATGAGAGCGATGCAACACCCGGTCTGGCGACCAGGATAAATGCAAGGTTTTCAACACGTATCTGTGTTCCTTTTTCCGAGGGATTCACATCACTGAAGAAGTACAAGCTGGTGGTAACAGGGAACCCTATACGACGGTCTCTGGTGCTCGCATCAAGACAAGATGCATTGCAAAGGCCAGCGTTCTTAGGGCCGTCAGAGCCCTTGATTCTTGTACTGGGTGGTAGCAGTGGTTCAGCACAGATTAATCAATTGGTGCGAGAGTCTCTTGATTCCCTTACTGAGATGGGGTATGTCTATCATCAGTGCGGGGCAAAGGGTATACAGCACATAGTACATGACCACTATCAGGAGGTGCCCTTCATTGATGAGGCATTGCCCCTTCTGTTGAAACATGCCACGGTGGTGGTCAGCCGAGCAGGTGCGAATACCTTGGCTGAAATTGCGTTGTTTGGCTGTCCATCCCTTCTCATCCCCCTGGGTGGGGCATCAAGCAGAGGTGACCAGATAGACAACGCTCGTCTGTTTGAGCAGAAGGAAGCGGTGGTGGTGCTCTATCCAGACACCTTGGATGTGAAGCAATTTCTGGAAGGTGTATCTTCCTTGGTTACTGACGAGAAGCTTCGCTTCAGGTTGCGTGACAATCTGGGAAAGCTTGCTCATGAAACGAGTGCACAACATATAGCAACTGTGCTGAAAACAGTGAAGGAGTCAACATGCAGTGGGGTTTGACCATAGGTTCTGTATATTTCAATTCTATTGATATCATCGTTTTCTCGCTTGCAATCATTGGAGGAATCGCAGACACCCTTAGCGGGTTTGCTGATGCATTCAGCCATCGCAGTGGCTATATCATCGGTTTTTTCTCTGCACTGATGTTCACCAAGCTGATTGCTGAATTGTTGGTTAAGTCATTTGCCCTTCCCAGTCTGCTTGCAAGTCTTATCAGTTTTGTGATCCTGTTCTTGATTGGCTATGCTTTGATGCGATTTGTGGGAAATCTCTTGGAAACAGCACTGAATGCCACCGGCCTTCGTTCGGTCAATGGTCTGCTTGGTTTCCTATGGGGAGTCCTTGAAGTTGGCATCGTGTGTGCCTTGGTGATCTATGTGCTGGAACTCCAAACAGTCTTCGACCTTTCTGCTGTATTCGATAAAAGCCAATTCACCCTCAATGTAGTGAGGCCGTTGGTTCCCGAGACGGTAAACTGGTTCGCTTCAACAGTGCAGGCCCCTAATGTTTGAAGCCTTGAAGGAATACCAGAGGGGAGTGGCTGAGCAACTACAAGATCAGATAACCTCTGGTACGCTGAGTCAGGTAAACCTGTTTGGGGGAAGTCGGTACAGCCTCAGAATGAGTTTTGCCCTTGAGACTGCAAGGGTGCTCTCCTGTAATCAAGGGGGAGATGATCACTGTAGTTGTGATAGTTGTCGGAAATTCAGAAACCTCACCGTTTCAAATGTGGTCATCATCAGTCAGAGGGATCATCGAAGCGTTATCGAGACGAGTCTCTCCACCTTTGAAAGGCTCTATAATGATTTTTCCAGGCAATTCGTCATACAGAGTATCCGGCGGATGTTGTTGCAGTATCATCCAGCCTTGCTCTCAGGTACACAGACACAGAGTCAGAATACAGCTGCGGCCCTCGCGGGGCAGGTCAATGACCTCCTGGTGGATTTTGCACGGATGGAGATAGGGAATGCCTCCCAGGCCAAGAAAGCAGTCAAGGAAATGCGAAGTGCACTGAAAGGACTCTTTACCGCAGCCAAGAAGAATACCACGGTGACCATCTCTCAGGTGCGGGCACTGGAACATTGGAGTGGCCAGACCAGCATGGGGGATGGGAAGCGATTCATCATTCTGGAGGCGATGGAGATGACAAACAGCTCTGCGCGCAACAGCTTGCTGAAGATGCTTGAGGAGCCGGCGAAAGATACCTACTTCTTCTTGATCAGCGAGTATCCAAACCGGATTATGCAGACAATCCTTTCCAGGGTACGCAGGTACGCATTTCCGCCACTCTCCCGGGAGGCGGTTGGTACGTACCTCCAACCATTCTATCTTCACGACAAACAGTACGACTCCTTGGAGTCTTTCTTCCTTGAAGGTGGTGGTATGGATCTCTCTCGTGCCACACAGATTGCTGAGCTTTTCGTTGCATCAATACAGGAGCAGCGATACCTGCAGAGTAGTGAGATTGCATCACTGCTCAAGGAAGTTGATGATATGCAAGGGTATGAGTTTGTATTGAAGGCAATGCTTGAATCGCTTAGGCGGGTGATGCCATCCAGGTCACTGCTTGCGCTCTCATCACTGGTCAATACTACCTACAATAGGGCGCAGCTCTACAACCAGAACAACCGTCTGATGCTTGAATCCCTGTACTATCAAATGATGGAGGAAGCATGAAAAACTTTGTCCAACGGGCAATCCAGAAGATTGACCAACTTGATACCAATCAGATAGTGGAGATCCTGAAAAGCCAATCCAGTGATCTTGAGATGCTGGAGAGTGTACTTGAGTCAATCCAGGATGGGGTAATCCTGACCGACGAGAGAAAAATCGTCCACTATGCAAACAGCAGATGCCGTACCCTCATTCCCATGGCAAGAATGCGGAATTATGAAGGGATGGCCCTCTCCCGGGTCATTGAGGATGAACATGTCCTTCACTATATTATGCTGGCACTCAAGGGAAAGCACCAGGATGAAGAAAACGAGTTCACGTTCCAGAAAGGAACCAAGATGCAGACCATCGCTGTGACGGTTTATTCCTACTTGAACAGCTCTGAGAGAATGAGATCTTCCTTTGTGATCATGTTGAGTGATGTCACGGAGCATAATGCAAATGAAGCCAGGCTTCGTAGGAGTGAGAACCTTGCATCGATGACCACCATGGCCGCAGGGGTAGCCCATGAGATCAAGAACCCGCTTGCAGCAATGGGAATCCATTTGCAACTCCTGAAAAAAGCGTTTGAAAGGAAGGAGTCCCTTACCCTTGGTGATGCAGAGCGGTATCTCTCTGTCTTGGAAGAGGAAATCAGTCGCCTCAACGGTATTGTGGTGGATTTTCTCTTTGCGGTACGGCCCATGGATACACGGCTGCGCCTTGCTCAGATGACCAAGACATTGGAGGATATCTGCTCTTTCGTTGAGCCGGAACTGGAAGAGCATAACGTTCACCTGATCAAGGATTTTGCGTCTTCACTGCCTCGGTTGGAATATGATGAGCATCTTCTCAAGCAAGCAGTACTCAACCTGATAAAGAATGCTATGAATGCCATGGAGGGAGGGGGGAAACTCATTCTCCAGACCAGGCTGGATGGGGACCATGTGGTGTTGAAGATCCAGGATACCGGCATTGGTATGGATGAGGAGACGCAACAGAAGATATTTGAGCCCTACTTCACTACCAAGGCTACCGGTACAGGGCTTGGGCTGACTGTGGTCTACAAGATCTTGAAAGAACACAAGGGAGATATTACGGTGCAGAGCAAGCTTGGAGAGGGAACTGTATTTACCCTTACATTCCCTGTCCCCAAGAGTGAACGGCTTGCACTGAAGTGGGATACGGTAGCGGAGGTACACTATGAGTCGTAACATCCTGATATGTGATGATGAGAGAAATATCAGAAACGGCCTAGCCTTGGCCATGGAACTTGAAGGTTTTGAAACCCTTGAGGCAGAGGATGGAAAGGTGGCCTGGGATATGGTGAACAAGCAGTCGGTTGATCTTGTCATCACTGACCTGAGAATGCCGAACATGAGTGGAGAGGAATTGCTGAAGAAGATCAACAGTGCCTATCCCCGCATGCCGGTCATCGTACTCACCGGGCATGGGACCATTGAGACCGCAGTGGAAGCAATGCGCTCAGGAGCCATCGATTTCTTCACCAAACCGGTTGATCTGGACCGCTTGACCCTGGTGGTTAAGAAAGCACTCTCCAATAATGATCTCTATGTAGAACATGAGAGACTGAAAGAGGAAGTTGCCCAACTCAAGGCTCGTAATCGGTATGACCGAATCATCGGCAAGAGCCAAAAAATGGTGGAGTTGATGGACATTGTAAGCCAGGTTGCACCAACAAAAGCCTCGGTGCTGGTCACCGGGGAGAGTGGAGTAGGCAAGGAGCTTGTTGCCGATGCAATCCATGAACTGAGCAATAGAAGCAAGGGACCCTTGGTGAAAGTGCACTGTGCTGCCTTGACTTCGAGCTTGCTGGAGAGTGAGTTGTTTGGACACGAGAAGGGATCCTTTACCGGGGCGGTGAAAGAGAAACGCGGACGGTTCGAACTAGCTGATGGGGGAACAATCTTCCTCGATGAAATCGGGGAGATCGATGCAGCCACCCAGGTGAAACTACTGAGGGTGTTGCAGGAGAAGCAGTTTGAACGGGTAGGTGGAGAGAAACCCATTTCTGTCGATGTCCGTATCGTGTGCGCAACCAACCGGGATCTGCTTAAGGAGATTGAGAAAGGCAATTTCCGTGAGGATCTGTACTACCGACTTAATGTCGTTCATCTAGAGGTACCTCCACTGAGGGAAAGGAAAGATGATATTCCACTCCTGATGACCTCATTCCTTACGTTGTTCAGCAAGGAGAACAACCGTAGTATTGAGGGGTTCTCCCCTCAGGCAAAACGCGCCTTGCTCAGTTACGACTGGCCGGGGAATATCCGGGAACTCAGAAATTGCATAGAGAGCGCCGTTGTGCTTGCCCGTGGGTCGGTCATTGAGTATGATGACCTGCCCCCAAGTGTCACCAAGGCGGAGAATTCACAGAATCTCTCCCTCGATGTCGGCATAACCTTGGCTGAGGCGGAAAAGCAGTTGATCATCAGCACCCTTGCACAGTGTGGGGGGAATAAGACCAAGGCAGCAGAGGTCTTGGGTATTGGAAGGAAAACCTTGCATAGAAAAGTACAGGAATATCACATTGACCAAGCATGACATCTATCAGATTTTTGATAAGGATGGGTTGTTGGAGCAGAACTTCCCCTCTTATGAGTATCGCGAGGGACAACTCAATATGGCTGACCTTGTCAGGGAGAGCTTTGAACGCAATGCCATAGCAGCGATAGAGGCGGGGACCGGTATCGGTAAATCCTTTGCCTATCTTGCTGTTGCACTCTATGCCGCAATGCAATCCCCTGATGAGCGCACGGTGGTTGCAACCAGTACGATCAACCTGCAAAAACAGCTGTATGAGAAGGATATTCCCATGCTGTTCAAGTTTCTCGGCTTATCCTGCAAGATTGCACTTGCTGTGGGCAGGGGTAACTATCTCTGCATAAACCGATTCATGCAGGCAAAGGCCGATTCCTCCCTGCTTGTCCAAGACCCGGCCAGTGAACTCTATCAGGTGGGGCAGTGGATCAAGGAGAGTGAAACCGGTCTGTTTGCAGACTTTCCTGGTCGGCTGAGTGGAGAACTGAAAGGGGAGATCTGCAGTGACGGGGATCTCTGCCAGAATCACGCCTGTGCATACTTTCGTGACTGTTTCTATTTCAAGGCAAAGGCAAAGGCGAAGGATGCGAAAATCATTATCAGCAACCACCATTTGCTTTTTACTGATGCCCAGAGCCGATTCATCAGTGATGTAGGCTATGAAGAGGAGATGATTCTTCCTCCGTTCAATCGACTGATCATTGATGAGGCTCATAATATAGAGT
>NZ_JAEKNT010000069.1 GCF_016406725.1 Sphaerochaeta sp. S2
CGGCAAGAGAGGCCAAGCCTCTCTATGATTTACCTCAAAAACAAGGAATGGTAATCCCCTCCTCCGTTACGGACTTCTATCTTACCGAAAAGAGCGATGCATCATTCTCAATCATCAATGAGCAAGTTGATGAGGAACCGATACTTTCCTATATTTCTGGGAAGAAAGTCACGGTCAAGAACCTTCTTGTCTGTACCTGCATGACCGGTACCACGCTCTCTGGCATCCTCCTGCTTGCAAACAGTATAGAAAGTTATAACGAAACAGAAGGATTCCAGATTCAATTGCTCTTCTCAGGTATTTGGGCAAACATGCAGAAGGCAGAGAATGAGGCTGCACTGGAGGCTAGCCAAAGGAATCTTAGGCTGATCCTTGATTCCACAGCCGAAGGTATTTTCGGTACGGATGAAAAGGGACGCTGCACCTTTTGCAATGCAAGTTGCCTTCGCTTACTTGGATACGAGGATGCACAGGAATTGCTGGGGAAAAACATGCATCAATTGATACATCACAGTACCAGGGAAGGACTGCTCATCGATGAGGAGACCTGTCCGATCAGATCCTGCCTTTCCAGCAGTGATGGAGTGTCCATGGAGAATGAGGTGTTCTGGAGAAAGGATGGCACCTGTCTCGATGTACTGTGCTATGCCTATCCACAAGTAGAGGATGGCACAATCATTGGGTCTGTTATCACCTTCCTGGACAATACTGAGAGAAAAAGAAATCAAGAGAAGATTGCATTTCTCTCTCTCCACGACCAGCTGACAGGGCTCCATAACCGTACCTATGCTGACCAGGCTATGGTAAGACTCGATACAGAGGACCAATTACCACTTTCCATCATCATAGGGGATGTGAATGGGCTGAAACTGACCAATGATATTTTTGGACACGCCATGGGAGACAAGCTCCTACAGAGTATTGCCAGAAGTCTTCGATTGTCATGTAGGACCAGTGATGTGGTGAGCAGAATTGGAGGAGACGAATTCCTGATCTTACTCCCCCATACTGATGGCAATGAAGCAGACCAGATTGCCAAGAGGATCGAGGAACATCTAGAAGAAGATGGAATACGCGCTGGAAAACGCAGCATTGCTCTTGGAAGTGCAACTAAGACCTCCACTGAGGAAACCCTCCAAGGAACATTTGACCGGGCAGAGGATCAGATGTATCGCAGAAAAACACTTCGCAGGGCTGAAACCCACAAAAAACAACTCCAGGATCTCAGTGAGATGCTCTACGAGAAAGCTCCCGGAGAACGTCTACACGCTGTAAAAGTACAACGACATGCTGCTCGTATAGCTTCCCTCTTGCATCTCAATGATGAAGAAGCAAGCAAACTTCAGCGTGCAGGGCTTTATCATGATATCGGGAAAGTAGTACTGGAACCAGAGATCATCACCTCAAAAAACCGGTCTACGCTGGTCCAAGAGCGTTACCGAGAACATGTCAGTGCAGGCTATCGTATTCTCAATATGTTTGAGGAGACAGTAGATTTGGCCCCGATGATCCTCCATCACCATGAGTGGTGGGATGGCAGTGGCTACATGAAGGGATTACGCGGCACGGAAATTCCCTATTTTTCCAGGCTTTTACGATTGGCGGAAGTCTGGGAGCGGGAACATCTGGATCAAGCAACAAATGAACAGATTGAGAAAACTCTCACAAAGCTCGCTGGAATCGAGGTCGATCCACACCTTGTTGAGCGAATACTCAGCGCCTTATAGCAGCAAAACCACCAGATCTTGGAGTGGTTCTGTACCAGAGATGAAGATCAATATCCCACTCTTTTCCCCCATCATACACCCGTATCCTCCCAGATCCTGCATCCAGGGAAACAATGGTAACCCAGTGCCAGGAGTCAAGGTTCAGAACTTCCCCGTGGTGGAGATTAAGGAATGCCACTGGTTGGTCACGCAATAAGCTCTCCTGAATGAATTCCAAAACCATCGAAAAAGGAGGCCTCATCTCTTTAGCTTTGGGGAGTGACAGACTCACCACTTCCCCATCAATGAGTTGCTCAGGTAGTGCAGAAATAAGCCCCTTGGTAAATTGACTGACCAAATGCACTCCCATCAAGGTTGGGGTCACATGATTCCATAGCTGTTGCATCAAGGTTACCATCTGCCTCTGGTCTGCAACTGCAGATACTCCTTGTTTTTTCCCAAGGTTGTACAACACGAGATGGCTTGCAGTGGTAGGCCCACATCCTGCCCGTCTCTGCCAAGACTGTGGAAACCACTCCTGGTCAGCTCCATAATATACTGTTTCATCCGTACGAATATGCAGATATTCTGGATGCTTCAGAGACAGCAAAGATGCCTTCACAACGATTCCTCCTACCTGACAGTACCATATGGCCAATTAATGATTCCACCAAAATCATACACCGATGTATATCCCTGTCTGACCAGGGATTTTGATGCACTGGCACTACGAGATCCACTTCTGCAGTAGATAAGCAGTGTTTGGTCCCTGTCAGGAAGCAGGGAGAGATCTCCCGCTTCGATCGACTGCAAGGGTACATTGATGGCACCTTGGACATGTCCTTCAGCATACTCACCTGGGGTACGAACATCAACAATGAGCATATCCTGCTTCTCCTGCATCATGGAGAAGGCAGTTTCAGCAGAAATCTTTTCATATGTGCCACTCTCTGGCTGTCTTGTTTTCCAAATTACTCCACCTACCAAGGCAAGGAGGATAAGGACTATAATTAATATCTTACTCATTTACTAGGTTCTCCTATATCCAAGATGGCGAAAACGAATCGAAGCGTCAAGACAAAGCAAGAGCCGGAAGGAATATTCCCTCCGGCCCCATTTGTTGGTCTCTGAGATTACTCTTCTGAGATTTCCTCTTCCAGAAGCTCGTCAAGATAGGAGAGCAATACCTCTGCCTTGATCAGATCCGCTTCAGCACTGGCCTTATCCAGTTCAAACTGTCGTTCCAGATCCTCTGCCTGTTGCTTATAAGCATCCTTGAGATTCTTCACTGGATAGGAGGCGAGGACATAGACCGTCCCATCAGGAGCATTGTAATACTCTTCAATGGATACACCACGCAAGGCGATACTCACTGTCTGTACACTGAGGTTCTGCAGCACTTCCAGCATCTGCTTGGTCCTCAAGACCTCCCCAGACTCCTCAACGAAAGTAACCAGTGCATTATCCACGCTGGTGGATGCCCATCGGCCGATCGCATCGCGTGCAGCCGACTCGGCTCGCATCTTACTGAGTTGGGCAGTTGATTGCTTTGCCGACCCCACCTCATAGTGCAATGAACGGGAACTCTTGGGAGGGTGCGTTGTCCAGTACGGTGATCCATCTGGATTGCTTTTTGGGGTAATCGCACACGAGGTTACAAGCAGAATGCACACAAGACTCACCAACATGATTCGTTTCATAGCAATGTTCCTTATTCCAGACTGGCGGCAAGACTCCAGTAGGTATCTGTTTCCTTGTCATAGTAACGTGCTATGATGGTAAACCCCTTGAGCAAGCCACGCTGAGCCTGGTAGAGCGAGCGCTCCATCAGCTCGTTCTTTGTGGTCACGTTCTCGACTGAATACGCATGTTCTGTTTTCAAATCGAGAAGATTCTGAGCAGCGGCAAAATCTGCCGCCTCCAATGAATTGTTGAGGAAGTAATGCCGTTTAGCAGACCCAACACCAAAGCGATACCCATCCAACTTGGGGTAGAGTGCAAGCCAAGTAGGCTTACCCTCCTTGTTGTACTCACTCTCGTATATACGGTCTTCCCCATCCTCCTGCTTGTTCTTCACGATCACGACAGCACCGGCTTCAGGATCGAAGTAAACTTCCAGGATCTCAAGTTGGTTGATGGTTTCGGCCATGGCTGTATCGTCAAAGAAGGCTGCTTCATCCTTTGCAAAGGACTGCAAACCCTTGTCTGAACGATAGGAAGTAACAAGCCTGCTATCCAGTGCAAGGGCCTGCTTGATATGTATGGATCTTGCCGCAGATAGGATTGCCTCACTCACCATTCTCTCTTGGGTGGAATATGGCCCAGAGAGCCCCACATACACATTGGAGGGATGTTTACTCACATCCAGACGGGAGAGAGCATCCTCCTCTACGCTGGGGACACTGGTGGTGGTGCAAGCTGAGACAAGCATCACCACCAATAAACTGATGGCCACTACATATTTGCGTACTGACAAACTCAGTTAGCTCCCTTCAACAAGTTGGCGAATGCTTCTTTCATCTTGGTGTTGGCTGCCTCAGCTGCCTCACTCTCGACAAAAGCCTCTGCAACAGCTTCTGAAGCTGGTTCAAAATTCTGCTCGATATTGGCAATGGGAATTGAGCAAAGTACCCATACCCCATTCTCGGCATCGACCCAGACTTCTTCTGTACTTACACCTGAGAGGGTTGCCTCTGCTACCTGCTGGCTGATCACTTCCATTGCATCAAGAGCCTGACGATTGTCGCCGCTACCGGCATCGTTGATGTAGGTGACCACTACTTCCTTGACCTGAGTACTGATCCAGGCTGCAATCTTGTTCTTTGCTTCAACGGTGGCACGCTTGATTGAGTTCTGCTTGTCACTCATCTTGCCGTACCCGGTCTCAAAGTGCATGTCCTGGGTGGAAACAGTTTTGTAGACCCAATCCGGCTGGGGAATACCCTCAGCGCCAATGATGACTGGACGAGCAGGTTCGACAGGCTCGGCATCCTTGGCGGTAGCACAACCGGTCATTGCAAGTGCGAGTAATGCGAGTACCAGAATCGTTAACAACTTTTTCATATCATCCTCCAACTATGTTTCATCCCCAAGCGTTTCCAGCATCAGGGTAAAGAATCCATCAACGCCAGATGAACTTGCAGCTTTCAACGCCTTTGCAAGAGCATCCTTCTCAGACATGGCCGCCTCTCTGTCTGCCTTCTCATAGGAGACATAGACCTGCTTGCTATCCTTCAATTGAACAGACAGGGTATAGCGGGCATAGGCATATGGACTGCCCTCCATCGTAATCGGCTCTACGGTATACCATACATCCAATATTGCATAAGGATCCTGTGCACCGGTCGCAAACCCCCTCGCTTGGAGGCCTTGTTCAAAGGCAGCCTTGAGCACAGGAGTGGCATTTACACTTTCAAAGACCTCTACCGCAATGGTAATCTGCTGCGCCAATGCTGACAGGGCTCGGTCAATCGGTGCCAGCACCTGTCTTTGTGGCTGCTTAAGCAACACCTGCAACTGGTTATAGAGCGCTTGTTGTTGCTTTGCCAATTCCCGTGTTTCACGAAGGAGCACATACTCTGCGAGCAGGGTGTCAGCAGTAGCTGATCGCATATTCAATTGAGCAATGGAACTACCCAACTCAGCTATTTGTTTCTGATACAGTGAGGCAGTCCGCTCTCGGTGCAATGCAACACGGGCATGGACCCTGCCTAGTTCATCAGTATAGACATTGACCACTTCAGAACCGATGATCTGCTCGGTTTCACTGGTGACACTGCCAAAATCCATCATCTCAGAAGATTCAGTAAACGTCACATTCCCCATTGTATCGGTTTCAGCGGTAGAAAGACTGCTGACTTCAGTAACTGAGCGAACCTGGGCATTGAAAACCTGTGAAAGACTGGCAAGGGCTGCATCAACAGCCTTCTGTCGTGATGATCCAGAACCAACGGCACAGAGGTAGGTATCTTCATCATAGGCCTTGTCATAAGGGTGGTCGATCCAAGAGGGGACCTTGGACGATCCCATTGATGTACAGGAAATTCCCAGCACCAAAGAGAGCAACACAGGTACTACAAGATAGTTTCTCATGTGCACTCCTACAACTTGTACTTGCTTTGCTTGATGAGCTTCTTGATTGTCTCTTCTCCAACCCACACTTTTCTATTGGTCTCGATGTCTATCAATTCCGCTGAAACATAGTAGGTTCTCACCATCTGGCCACCACTCTGGTCGAGATTGGTTCTCACCGATCCTTGCAACAGGTAATCTGCTCCAATTTCCTTTCCAAGTGCTTTGGCCGTTTCCTCGCTCGCAAAGAACTGTTGTTCCTCACGCTCCTCTCTCACTGAAGCACGGAAGCTCTGGTCAGCTACCATATCGACCTTTCCTGAATTGATGAGGGCCATCTCATACCGTTTGGATATAATCGAGGTATCGATATGTTCACTGCTACGGTTAAGGAATGTTCCTACGATGACCACTGGATTGTCACCAGGATGGGCCATCTTGTACTGCGTGATCCATGGAGAGGATAGACTGGAATCAACCAGTGCCTCTGCCACGATACGAATATCGGTGTCGTTCCAGTTCCCGCTCAAGTCAATATCGGTATCAGCACTTATGCGGCTAACTGACACGGGAGACTGACATGAGAGCAAGAGTACAGATACCAGCACTATAAAGAGGCCGTAGAGGCTTAGACGTTTCATTACAAATCTCCTTCACATTCCGCTTCGGTATACGCCACAGTGTAACAGACTCATCATCACTTGTGTAGGAATCATTGGTACGAAAAATGAGACATTCTACATTTTTTTAGCGATTCATTATTGCGCCACGCATAACCCAATGCTACATTGTGCCCATACAGAATGAGGAAGGATGTAATGAAATACCGCAAGAGTGTAGCAAACGGGTTGTTTTTCGTCCTCCTTATTATGTTCATTGTGTTAATGAGTGGATGTACGTCCTTCATGGACATGTCAGCAACCCAGTCCCTCTACAAGGGTGCCAAGTACCAGGGAGCATATGAAAGCCTCCTTCTGGAAGCTCCTTCCCTGCTCAAGAAGCAGGGACCCATCATTGTCAACTATGACCTTGGAATCCTCTCCCGCCTGGTGGGGAACTATACGGATTCCAACAACTATCTCAGTGAATCAGAGCGGCTCATCTGGGAAGCCTATACGGAGAGCGTTTCAGGCAATATTGCCTCATTCCTCGTCAATGACAACACAAAAGCTTACCAAGGTGAAGAATATGAGGACATGTATCTCAATGTATTCAAGGCCTTGAACTATATGCACCTAGGAGAAACCGAAGCTGCACTGGTAGAACTCAATCGAAGCATCGAGAAACAGACATTCCTAAGACAGAAGTATGAACAATATGAGCAGCAGATGACTGAATATGCGAGAGAGGAAGGATTGGATGCTCCGGCAGTCCAAACCTATGCAACATCCTTCTCCACCAGCGCGCTCTCAAATTATCTGAGTGCATCGGTGGCCCAGGCTCTAGGTGAGAAAAACACCCTTCACTATGCCATCGACCAGGTACGGCATGCCTTCTCCTCCCAGCCCTCCCTCTACCCGTTCCCTCTCCCCTCGGTAGTGAAACTCGAGGAAGACCCTTTCCCCCAAGACAAGGGCAGGCTCCAGCTGGTCTCCTTCAGTGGGCAATCACCCTTGAAGGAAGAACGTGTAGAGAGGGTGTATGTTTCCTCATTCAATAGGGCAAAGATTGCCTACCCCGTACTTGTTGGGGGATCCTCGCAGGTACAGGCTGTCAGGGTCTCCATCGAGGGACAGCCTATGATCCCACTCCAGCGGATTGAGTCGATCAGCAACATTGCCATCGATACCTTCAGAGCGAAAAGTGAACTGATTAAAATGAAAGCAATCACCCGCGCAATGGCCAAGGCAGTGGGAATTGCCCTCTATGACGAGTATGCAGCACAGGACAACAATGTAACTGCAGGAGAAGAGCTCCTTGGCATGATCTTCCGTATCGCTCGAGATGCAACAGAGAGTGCTGACGTACGAAGTACCCACTTCCTTCCTTCCGAGGCCTGGGTGGGCTATGTGGATCTACCTGAAGGGACCTACACCATAACCACCGAATTCCTCAATGCATCAAACCAGGTACTGCACCGCAGCCCTGGAAAAACGGTGCAAGTTCAGGCAGGGTCCTTACATGTAGCAGAAGCATTCTGTCCTCTTTAAAAAACACTCCTCCTGAGAAAAGGAAGAGTGTAACTGAACATGCAATTGAGGATATCTATAACTCCTCCTCCTCTTCACTTTCAAAGAGATCCTCTTCGTCAAAATCATCATCCTTGGGTTTTCGTGCCACCTTCTTGGGCATTGTTTTCTCATCAAGGTCCCAATCATAGCTTGTTTCAATCTCTCTGGGCCTTCTGATTGTTTCCCGTGCATGCTTTCTCATAGTCAATCGCTCCTTTCTTAACGAAAAACCAATTGAGGTACAATCCATCCCTCATCTAATACCATCATGCTAATGAGTGGAATCGTCAAGTCTGTTGAGCTCCTGAAAAGAGAAACTCCTTGATCTGGTTAAAGACCAACTCCTTCTCCCTCTCCATCAGAACCTCGTGTCGCATTCCTTCATAGACAGTATAACTGAAGCGATGATACCCGATTCGCTTCAGTGATCGTTCAGTATCAGAGAGTCCTCGCTCCCCTCCCGGGATTGGGTCATCCTCTCCTGTGATCGAAAGGATGGGAAGATCATTCTTGGTTGGGTGATAGGATGGCCAGTCATGAAGCCGTTGCAAGGCATCAAAGATGGTATAAATGGATTGCAGTTGGTATTTGAAGTTTTTCCGGTACGGATCGTGCAGTCGCTCCTTGACCACTTCAGGATCGGAACAAACCCATTTCAGGTTGGCTGAAGTGGTAAGTTTGGTAGAAATCATACCATAACCATGAGGAGTGAGGAGCAACATCAAAAGCCGTACAAATGCTTTTCCCAGTGCTATTCCCCTGACATAGCAAGGGGTACCTGTCATAATCAGGCCGGCAATCTCATGGTCATAGGAACCGAGGTAGAGCCTTGCAATCATGGATCCAAAAGAGTGACCAAGCAAGAATAGCGGCAAATCAGGATAGAGATCCTTCAGGAAACGGGTGATGATATGTTGATCTTCCACCAGAACATCAGCACTCGGCATATACCCCCTCACAAAGTGAGCATCAACTGAATCCCCATGTCCTCTCTGGTCACTCACCAGAACACAGTAGCCAGCCTCCTGAAGAAACAGAGCTACTTGCTCATAGCGACTCTTTACCTCAGCTGCACCATGGATGATCTGGACGATCCCCACGGGGGAAGCCGGTCGGTACAAGACACATGAGATGAAGAATCCATCAAATGAGGGTACAAGCGTTGGTTCCATGAAAACAGTATTATCCATGAGCAACATGAAAACAAGCGGAAAAGTGCATTACGCAGTGGTTTGGGATGAGCTGTCCACCAATTCCAGGATGTAGTTGTACAGACTTTGGGGGACAGGGTGAGAAAGCATAAACCGCATCATTACCACTGGGAGGATCCTGTCTCATGGCTTGCCAGCAGCCGCTCATTCTGCACACTTGTCATGATAGTAAGTGCTCTACGTTCTGTACGATGGGGATATCTGCTTCAGCCCAATCAATCTGCCATAACTCATGTTTCTTAAGCCAACGGCTTGCCTGATGTTCATGCAACTGAATGGAACCTTCTTGTATCTTTCCCAAATAGGCGTGCATGATGATAAAAATGCCTGGATATTGGTGCTCTACTCTCATCAGGTAGCTTTCTATTTCAATCGTGACCCCAAGCTCTTCCTGGATCTCTCTCACGAGTGCTTCCCGACCAGTCTCACCGATTTCCAGCTTCCCACCAGGAAACTCCCACATGCCTCCAAGTGGTCCCTTTTCTTTCCGCTGGGCAGCGAATACCCGGTTATCATTGATCAACACGAGTGCGGCTACTTCAATCTGTTTCATGGGATTATCCTAGCAGTAGAGTGAGTTCTTGCCTAGGAAAAAATGTACTTTCAGTAGAGGCTGTTCACCCATTGTGCGAATTTTCTCTTACAAATTTGCAAAAAATGTTCAATTGCATTGACTTCTCGATTGACATTCGGCCTTGGGCATGCTAGCCTGCAGTTGCTTTGATTTTTTGCGTTGCAGCTAGTCCCTTACCCTCTCTATGTTCGTGTTCTTCATTTGAATTCCATCAGCAGACAGGTTAAACGTTCGAAACTGCGCCAAAATGAGCAAATACTTTTTTGAGACAGGCTAAAGGCCTGTAAAGGATGCTTTGAATGGCAAAGAAAATTTATGTTGGTAACATGAGTTACAACACCAGCGAAGAGGAACTTCGTGACCTGTTCGCACAGTACGGCACTGTATTGAGTGCAAACATCATCATTGACCGTGAAACCCGTCGCCCCAAGGGCTTTGGTTTCGTAGAGATGGAAGACGATTCTGCTGCAGTTGCTGCTATCAGCCAGCTTGACGGTCAGGATTTCGGCGGCCGCAACCTTCGTGTAAACGAGGCTATTGCAAAGCCACGCCCGAGCTACAACCGTTACTAAGCTATTGCTTTGTAATAATCAGGAACCCTTCGGGGTTCCTTTTTTTTGTTTTCATGTAAGTAATTATGAAATATTTCTTCAAAAATTCAAAATTCTTGCTTAAAAACCTTGATTCTATCAATAGAAACATTTATGCTCCTATTCCAAGGAGTCACCTATGGAACCAGGACGATTCGGCCCCTATGGAGGCAAGTACATTCCAGAGACCCTGATGAGTGCTATTCAGGAGCTTGAAACTGCGTATGACTCACTCAAGGATGATGCAACCTTCCAATGTGAGCTTAAGGCCCTCTACCAGAACTATGCTTCCAGGCCAAGCCTCTTGACCTATGCGGAGAATATGACAAAGGACCTCGCCGGGGCCAAGGTCTATCTCAAGCGCGAAGACCTCAACCATACAGGCTCCCATAAGATCAATAATGTTCTTGGACAGTGCCTGCTCGCCAAGCACATGGGGAAAACACGGGTGATCGCGGAGACCGGAGCTGGCCAACATGGTGTTGCCACAGCCACGGTAGCTGCACTGATGGGACTTGAGTGTGAGATTTTCATGGGAGAGGTAGATTGCCAGAGGCAAGCACTCAACGTCTACCGGATGCGCCTGCTCGGTGCCACGGTTCACCCCGTACAAAGTGGTACCAAAACACTCAAAGACGCAGTGAATGAGACCATGAGGGAGTGGACAAGGAGAATAGATGATACTCACTATGTCCTGGGCTCGGTCATGGGACCACACCCCTTCCCCACTATGGTGAGGGACTTCCAGAAAATCATCGGACAGGAAGTGAGGACCCAGATACTTGCAGCTGAAGGCAAATTGCCTGACTACATTATTGCCTGTGTAGGAGGAGGATCGAATGCAATCGGTATCTTCCATGACTTCATCGAAGAACCTTCTGTGCATCTAATTGGTTGTGAAGCAGCCGGAAAGGGCATCGATACCAATGAACATGCAGCAACGCTTAGCAAGGGCAGCGAAGGAGTGTTTCATGGGATGAAGAGTATCTTCTGCCAGAATGAGGATGGACAAATAGATGAAGTCTACTCCATCAGTGCAGGACTCGATTATCCAGGTATCGGCCCAGAGCATGCTCAGCTGCATGCAACCAAACGAGCAACATACGTACCGATCACCGATGCTGAGGCAGTTGATGCTTTCACCTATCTCAGTCGAAAAGAGGGGATTATCTGCGCCATTGAAAGTGCCCACGCACTCGCCTACGCCATGAAGCTCGCTCCTACCCTGAATGAGGATGCAATCATCGTGGTCAATCTCTCCGGAAGGGGAGACAAGGATGTGGCAGCGATTGCCCGCTACCAAGGAGAAACACTCTATGAATGACCGAATCCAGCATGCATTCTCAGGAGGCACCGCATTCATCCCCTTCGTGACCTGTGCCGATCCAGACATATCACTGACTGAAGAGTTGGTACTCGCCATGGCAGATGCAGGAGCTGACCTCGTTGAACTGGGCCTTCCCTTCTCTGATCCCATTGCGGAAGGACCTGTAATCCAACGGGCTGATGAACGAGCCCTTGCATCAGGGTTCAAGATCCACAATCTTTTCACCCTGACTGAACGACTGAGAAAACACACCCAGATCCCCTTGGTCTGCATGACCTACTTCAACCCGGTGTACAAGTATCAGAAGGAGCGGTTTCTTTCCAGCGCAAAGCAGGCAGGCCTCGACGGTCTGATTATTCCAGACCTTCCCTATGAGGAACAGGGTGAGATCAAGGATTCTTGCAAAGCGGAGGGTATCAAGTTGATCAGCATGATCGTCCCAACCAGCAGGCAACGGGTAATCACGGTCTCCAAGCATAGTGAGGGATTTCTCTACTGTGTAAGCTCATTGGGTGTTACCGGTATGAGAACCAATCTGAGTGACAGTGCCAAGGAGATGGTGGAAATTGCAAAAGCAAACAGCGACACTCCCTGTGCAGTTGGATTTGGCATCCATACACCGGAACAAGGACGTCATATCGCGACATTTGCTGACGGCATTATCGTAGGTTCTGCGATTATGAATATCATTGCTGAAAAAGGAAGAGGCAGTGTAGAGGCGGTATCAGGGTACGTGAGGGAGATGAAGAGGGCCATCACGGTGTGATATCTTTTTTTTACCCAAATAGTTTCTTTATACAGAAACACAAGGAGCATACATGCAGTACTATCCAACAAAGGAAGCAGCGTTGGCCTATCAGGATGAAGGGGGATATCTTCCTCTTACCCTCGAAATGCTTTGTGACCAGCATACCCCCATCACCGTGCTTTCCCGATTAAAGGCAGAAAGTTCCCACAGTTTCTTACTTGAAAGCGTCGATGACAGACAGAGATGGGGACGGTACTCCTTTCTCGGATACGACCCCTTGCTGGCCCTTTCGACCCAAGACCATATAACCACTGTTCAACACCGAAATGGGAGCAAAGAGACATCAGAAGGACACCCTGAGAAGGTAATCAGAGGCGTCCTGGAAGCCTATAAGAGCATTCCCATTGAAAAGCTGCCCCCATTCACAGGAGGCCTTGTAGGATACTTCAGCTATGACTACATCAAATACCAAGAACCCCATCTACTCATCGACTATAGGAAGGATGATGCTTTCAAGGACCTCGATCTCATGTTCTTCGACCAGGTGATCTGTTTCGATCACTATCGCCAGGTGTTGATCCTTATCGTTACCTATCAGGCTAAGGATGGTGCGAGAGGATATGAGGAAGCACAGCAGCGTTTGCTTGCAATGCACAGGATCCTGCAAAATGAGTTACCTCTTAAGCGATTTCCAGGTATCATGAAAGAACCACTAAGACCACTCTTCAACAAAGAGACTTACTGCTCCATGGTGGAGAAGGCAAAAGGCTATATCAAGGAAGGAGACATCTTCCAGGTGGTGCTTTCCAATCGTTGGGAAGCAGCATTCGAGGGAAGTCTGATGGATACCTACCGAGTCTTGAGAACCATCAACCCTTCCCCGTATATGTTCTACTTTTCCGGTAGCGAGATTGAAATCGCCGGGGCATCACCAGAGACCTTGGTCAATCTCAAGGATGGCATACTGCATACCTTTCCCTTGGCGGGCACCCGAAGACGGGGAGAAACAGAGGAAGAGGACTTAGCAAATGAAAAGGACCTTCTTAGCGATGAGAAGGAGCTTGCAGAGCATAATATGCTGGTTGACCTTGGTCGTAATGATCTTGGAAAGATAAGTAAGTTCGGCAGTGTTGAAGTTGAATCCTATCTCCAAATCCAACGCTACAGCCATGTAATGCATATCGGATCAACGGTGAAGGGATCCATACGGGAAGACATGGATGCACTTTCAGCCATTGCCTCCGTACTCCCTGCTGGGACACTGAGTGGGGCTCCCAAGCTCCGCGCCTGCCAGATCATCGAAGAACTGGAGCATACCCAGCGTGGTATCTATGGAGGTGCTGTCGGTTACATCGGCAGCAACCAGAACATGGATACCTGTATTGCCATTCGCTTGGCCTACAGAAAAGGAAACAGGGTG
>NZ_JAEKNT010000070.1 GCF_016406725.1 Sphaerochaeta sp. S2
GGCGATAAGCACCATGGGTACCCCTACCCCCGGATGCGTGTATTGCCCAGTGTAATAGAGATTCTTTACAGTCTTGTTTTGGTGACGGGGACGGAAGACGGCAGTCTGCATCAGCGTATGGCTTAGTCCAAGAGCTGTTCCCTTGTATGCATGATAGTCAGAGATGAAGTCCCGATGGGAGTACAACCGTTTTACCAAGAGATCCTTTCGGAGATCTTCTCCTGTCACGTTCTGCACATGATCGGCTATATGCTCGAAATAGGCATTTCTCTGCTCCTCAGTATCAACAAGTCCTGGGGCAACCGGTACCAGCAAGAACACATTCTCACCACCAGCAGGTGCTGAAGAGGGGTCTGTCTTGCTGATGCAACTGAGGTAGAAACAAGGGTCTTTCGGCCATTCAGGATTCTTGAATATTGCATCAAAATGTGTATTCCAGTCTTTTGCAAAGTAGAGATTGTGGTGTTCCAATCCTTTCAGCTCCCTGCCGATTCCCAAATAGGCGATGAACATCGAGGAGGCAACCACCCGTTTTTCCCAATAAGAGTCAGAGTACGTACGATGCTTGTCTTCAAGGAGGTTTGTATCACTGTGGTGATAATCGGCAGAGGAAACAACCACATCTGCCATGAATGTTCCTTTATTGGTTTCAACACCAACTGCCCGATTTCCTTCAGTCAGTACCTTCAGCACTTCTGCACCGGTAATCAGATCAACTCCCAGTCCACTGCAGAGTGAGGCAAACCCTGCTGCCGCTCCAGCCATGCCTTTCTGAGGAAAGAATACTCCAAGATTAAGATCAACATGGGTCATGATGGAGTAAATTGCAGGAGCTTGCGCTGGATCAGTACCCAGAAACACCATGGCATATTCCAGGATCTGCTTTGCCCGATAATCTTTTACGTAATTCGAAACGAAGGAGTCAAGTTTTCCCAGCACTCCAAGGCGCAATCCCTCAGTCATCAACCGTCTATTGAAGAACTGCCCGATGTGTTTGTAATCACGATAGAGGAAATCCTCCATAGCTACATCATACTTATAGGTTGACTGCTGCATGTAGGCTTTCAGGGCTTTTCCACCACCCTTCTCGAACGACTCAAAGAGTTTCTGGTTCTCATCAAAACGTGGGGTGAGACAGGCCGTTTCCCCACCTTCAAAGAAGACCTTATAATATGGATCAATGGGACTAAGATCGTAGTAGTCTTCCCGCTGTTTACCAAAGAGAGAGAAGTAATGCTCGAACACTTCAGGCATGAGATACCACGACGGTCCCATGTCAAAGGTAAATCCGTCTTTTTCCCAATATCTAGCTCTTCCCCCAAGTTGGGCATTCTTCTCGACCAAGGTCACATTCCAGCCATCACGGGCCAGGAGTGCCGCTGTGCTGAGACCACCGAAGCCTCCGCCTATGACTACTGCTTTCTTATTCATGGAAAAACCCTATGTGGTTTGATAGAGAAAAGCAAGAAGAAAATATGGTTTAGTTATTTAAAAAGAATCAATCTTATTAAGCAATATTTGAAGTTTCACTGTTTGTATCCTGCTTCTCTCTTTTTTCGTAATCTTGTATGCTGGGCGCGAGGAGAATCCCATGATAATTGATCAGATCACCAACCTAGAACGTTACATTCCCAGCCTTTCAGCCCTTCAGACAGTTCACGAAATCCTGGAAAGCGGCAAGCTTCCAAGCATGGAGTATGGCAGTTACACTACTGACAATCCCAAGGTACGCTACAACTTGTTCACCTATACAACTGCAACACCTGAGAATTTGACGTTTGAGCTACATAAAAAGGAAGTGGATGTACAGATTCTCCTTTCCGGATTTGAATCGATGGTAATTGCTGATACATCATCCCTAAAGGAGACCATCGGGTATGATGCCAGCAAGGATGCTTCGTTTGCAGAAGGCAAGCAACTGCTCACCTACCATGCAACTCCCGCTACCTTTGCCCTGTTCTTCCCAGGGGAAGGACATGCATGCAACCTCATCGATGGGGATTCCACTGATGTGGTAAAGGTTGTCTTCAAGATTCTTATATAACATATAATGGCGATAATTCTGGACTGTTGGTTTTCCAACGGTCTATTTTTTTACCATTTTTTGCAATTTGTTGAAAATTCCATTTGACAGATACAGAAAGTCATGTAACGATTAACCTGTAAGACAGCTTTACAAGTTTACAGATTTTACAAGACTTGGCATATGCCAAGCGAGAAAGAAACATTGTTACACCGCGCAGCGGTCCACAGGAGGAAACAATGAAAAAAAGTATTATCGCACTGTTGTTGGTAGCCCTGGTACTTCCCATGGCTTTTGCTCAGGGAACATCTGAGGCAAAGCCCGTTGAATTGGTCTACACCATGACAGCGGTTCCCACTGATGCTCATGCTGGGGCAATGCGCGTCTTCAAGGAGACCGTTGAAGAAGTTTCTGGTGGCCAGATCAAGGTATTGACCTATGATTCTGCTTCTTTGTTCAAGCAGGAACAGGAAGTCTCAGCTGTGAAGAGTGGTCAGGCAGACATGACTGCAACTGCAGCATCATGGCTTACCGATGGAAGCCCTTGGGTAGGTATGTTCACTGCTGGTTATATCTTCAAGACCTATGACCACATGACCAGTGTACTCAATGGTCCTATCGGTCAGGAAGTATTTGACCGCATTGCAAAAGAGCAGGGAATTCGTCCTCTCGGCGCTCAGTACCTGGGAACTCGTCAGATCAACCTGGTAGAAGATCGCCCGATCAAGACTCCTGCTGATCTCAATGGTGTCAACCTGAGAATGCCGAACTCCGATTCCTGGATCTTCCTTGGCAAGGCAATTGGTGCCAATCCAACCCCGATCTCCTTCAGCGAATTGTACATGGCTCTTCAGACCAAGAC
>NZ_JAEKNT010000071.1 GCF_016406725.1 Sphaerochaeta sp. S2
ATATTGTGATGAGAACAATCAGATTTCAAGATATGAGGTAACAAAAGAATACTACCCATTCGCATTGAACACCAGGCCCAATTATGTAATGCGTGGCATAAACTTCCTATATACCTGTGAGTTAGATGATGTGGAATACCGAATAATCAAGAAACTACTAAGAATTAATAAAATGCTTGAAAAGGGTAAGATCAACGAAGATATTCACGCAATGAAAATTGAGAAATTTAAATATAACTCGAAAAGAATTTAACTTTTACTTTTGCAATGTTTCGACATTGTTCACTTAGGAGCGTATGACTTTATATCAGTTACGGAATGAGATATGAAAGGACAACCATATGATTAGACGTACCATTATGTTATTTCCTGAGTTCGATAACATCCATGTTATTGATGAAATAAGAAAGAAATATGATCCATTATCAGAGAATGTCAGACCACATATAACTTTGGTGTTTACATTTGAAAGTGATTTAGAGTCAGAAGTTATAAAAAATCACTTGGAAGATGTCACTAAAGAGTTCGAAGGGTTTCAGCTTAGAATGACAAAAATTGTCACAATAAATAATGCTTTCGGTAAATATCTTTTTCTGCTTATTGAAGATGGGATCGAAGAGATCAAACGACTTAGTTCACAGCTTTATACAGGGACCTTAGCAGCATATAAGCCTGAATGGCTTACTGAGGAGACTTTTTTACCTCACATGACCCTTGGACAATTTTCAACAGACGATGCTTTAGAACAGGCTTATGAAGATGTCCAAAAAATTCATAAAGAATTCAAGTCAGTCATCAGAAAGGTTTCGGTAGAAATTATAGATGATAATGAGGATTCAATCATTGATTTTGAAATGGATATGAAGTAGGTATTTCTTTAGATTGCAGTAGTGTAGTTTACAATTAAAAGCTATATGAAAGAGGATTATACTGCCAAATTATAAAAAAATTTCGATTAAATACAATACAAAATAAGAAAGAGGTAATCCAATGTCTGAAGTAATAGAATATAAGAAACCAATAAACATTGTTAAGAATCCATGGAGACGTTTTTTCGCTAGAACTTTTGATATATCGATCTACAATTTATTGATTACTACGATAGAATTATTTGTTTTTAGAATGAATACAAGTGGTAAACCCTTTGCCACAATTATTG
>NZ_JAEKNT010000072.1 GCF_016406725.1 Sphaerochaeta sp. S2
ACCAGACTCTCACTTGGTTCCCACACGGGTACCCATATGGACAGCCCTGCTCATCTGTTGAAGGGAGGCAAAACACTCGATAGCTATCCTCTCTCCAGGTTCTTTGCCACTGCTTATGTGATGGATTGCAGGGATCTTGATATAATTGACCCAGAAGATATTCCTGAGATCGATCCTTCCTGTGATGCTGTCCTGTTCTGTACGGGAGGCAGGGCACAACTGAATGTGGCCGCAGTAAACAGTTTTCTTGCAAGGGGAATTCGCTTATTTGGCTTTGATACCCCAAACTGTGACCACAGCGGAGATCTCTCTTTTCCGGTCCATCATGCCATCTTTGCTCAGGATGCCCTGATCATCGAGAACTTGGTAAAACTGGATACGGTAGTTTCCAAGGTGGTACAGCTTACCTGCCTCCCCCTCTCATTCAAGAATGCAGACGGCGCTCCCACTCGGGTTATTGCCACGGTAAGGTAGATATTTCTCCATCTTGCACGTTGGGTACCTGCACACTCTCCATTGGTATGATATAATCTAGGTAGTGGAGGGACCTCATATGAGTACAAACACCGTATTTACCATTGGACGACAGTTTGGAAGCGGCGGACGGCAAGTTGGGAAGAATCTGGCGGAAAAACTGGGAATTCCCTTCTATGACAAAGAACTCGTAGCGATCAGCGCACAGGACAGCGGCCTAAGTGAAGCGCTTTTCTCAAACGCTGATGAGAAAGCGACCAGCAGTATCTTCTACTCTCTTGTAATGGGTAACTATCCTATGGCCAGTGGAGCCCTGGGTGTTACAGAGATGCCGCTGAATGACCAACTTTTCCTCATCCAGAGCAAGACGATCAAGCGGCTCGCCTCAGAAGGGCCTTGTGTGATTGTGGGCAGGTGTGCCGATTACATTCTCAGGGAGATGGAGAATACCATCAATGTCTTCATCCATGCAGATCTGGAGAGTAGGGCAGAGCGTGCAATTCGCGTGTATGAAGTTGAAGAGAAGAAGGCAGAGGATATATGCCTGAAAACAGACAAGCAGAGGGCCAACTTCTACAACTACTACAGTGATCGTAAGTGGGGGATGTGCCGTACCTATGATCTGAGTCTTGACAGTGGAAAGCTTGGAATCGATGGTTGTGTGGATCAGATCATCAACTACGAACAGCTTTGGCAGAAGAATAAAGGTAAGGCGATCTAATGCTCGTTGATCTCTTGGACAATCTTGAATGGTATCGTGCCCTGCATCCTGCGATGCAGGGTATTATCACCATAATGGACCGAAGTCTTCCCTATGATGACAAGGCGGGAACCTATACGGTTGATGGTATTTCCTATCAGGTGATGGAATATGAAAGTTCGGTAACAGGGGAACTCGACCAAGCTAGTGGCAACCAGGTGCATATTCTCCTGGAAGGGGAAGAGATACTCAGCCTACAGCGAGAGGCATTGGTGGAGGTGGTGACGCAGTGTACCACTGGTCTGTTTGTACTGCTCAGGAAGGGAGAACGTTTCCGCCACAAGCAGAATCGAACTATGCAGACCAAGGTCAAGAAGGTGGTTTTTACCCTTCCTGGTCCTGCTTCTTGAACTGATTTCGTTTTCTCCAGAGATGGGCGAGCATAAAACGCTCGCCCTTTATTGCGTCATGGCTCTTGATAGCTGCAACCAGCTTCCTATGTTCTTCTTGTGTTTTTTTCAGTCCACGCTTATTCATTGTCTGGTTGAACAGCAACGCAGCCTCCCCTAGATTCAATCGGCTGTAGGTGAGGGTGAGCAGGTCATTGCCTGCAAGCGATACCAGCTCAAAGTGGAACCGGTAGTGCAATTCGCTGAATTTCTGTATGTGGAAAGGTCCCTTTTCTTCTATCAATCCATCCATGGTATCAAGAATTTGTTCCAAGGCAGTTGCATCAGCATGTTGCTCACAAGCAGATCGGATGGCAAGCGCTTCGAGATATGCTCGTACCTCAGTCAGATGTTGGTATTCCTGCATGGTCAGATCTTTTACATAGGTCCCACTATGGGCGATGGTAACGACAAACCCATCCTGGTCCAAGCGCTTGAGGGCCTCTCTTACCGGAGTCCTGCTGCATGCAAATGTTGCTGCCAATGTATTTTCAGAGAGCTTTGTACCCCCAGGGAGTATGCCACTACGAATCTGGTCCCGTAGGGTATCATAGATATGATCAATCAATTGGCTGCTTATGGTTTCTGACATGGAATCAGTATATCCAAAGTAAGGTTGGATGCCTAGTAACGAAAACGGGCCACGGATACGATCCATGGCCCGGTATAATCAAGAGAGAGATACTTAGTTGTCGATACCGACGAGTTCGATGTCAAAAACAAGCAACGAGTTGGGGAGAATGGTATCAGTTCCTGCTTCACCATAGCCAAGGCTTGGGTGGATCCAGGTCCTTACCACACTTCCGGTGTTCATGGTAAGCAGCGCTTCAGTGAACCCGTCGATTAACCCATCTACAGGGAAG
>NZ_JAEKNT010000073.1 GCF_016406725.1 Sphaerochaeta sp. S2
GTTTTCGCCCATGAGTGCATGGATTTCACCTTTTCGGAGCTTGAAGTCTACGCAATCCAGAGCTTTGACGCCAGGAAATGATTTGCTGATATCCTTCATTTCAAGTATGGTTTCTGACAACAATCAAAGGTCTCCTTTTACTGATACGGTACGAGCTAATTGCGGTGCGGCATGCAGAATTATTTCTGCGCACCGCACTGCAAATACTACATTGTTGTGATTACAAATACTTACCTTGTGATTACACCTTTACCTGGATCGGCATTGATTCCCCATTTCTCGATGAGTTCATCAGTAATCGTGTCAGTAGTTAAGAGCAACTCTTCCTGGTAGACTATGCCACTGGGCATCTTTCCACTCTTGATCCATTCAGAGATCTGAGCAGCCTGACGTGGGTTACATTGCATGTCAGCATCCCAGTAACCAGCCTGTACGTTTCTGAGTGCAAAGCGGTTGAAGTCAAATCCAATGACCTTGACCTTTCCACCCTTACCGTGACTGATCCCAGCTGCTTCAAGTGCCTGCACGGCACCTTGTGCCATACCATCGTTCTGAGCGTAGATGACGTTGAAATCCTTGCCTGCGGCAATTGCTGCTTCAACAACTTTACGAGCTTCTTCAAGACTCCAGCTGTCTCCACCGGTTCCATCGGCAACTATGTTGAGTTTGCCTGCTTTTGCGGCTTCCAGTACTGCTGCACTTCGGCCAATTTCAGCTGCAGAACCCATCTGTCCGCGAATAAGGATCAGATTGATCTCATCAAGATCAAGTCCCAATACCCATTCCACTGCCTTTTCACCTTCATAGGCCATGTCAGAGAGAATAGCGGCCTGGTAATTGGAGGGGTCAGTGTCAATTGCACGGTCAAAGAGAATTACCTGAATTCCTGCATCCTTTGCAGACTTCAAAGTGTCATCCCATCCAGAAGCGTTTGCTGCTGAGATCAAAAGGTAGTCCACTCCGTCTCGGATGTAGCCTTTTGCTGCAGCGATCTGCTCGCTGTTGTCCATGGTGTTGGTCTGTTTTGCGTCATAGCCGTTTGCTTCTGAGAATACAGCATTCATGTCTTCAACATTAGCCTGACGATATCCGGATTCTTCTGGTGGTAGATTTACAATACCAACCTTAGTTAGACCAGATTCTTGCACACCAGCGGCGAACAGAGCGCCCGATCCCAGTATAACCAGAACCAATAAAATACCTAGAGTTTTTTTCATGTGTCCCTCCTTTTAAGGAATCATAAAAATAGATTGTTTTTTTGCGGCAACGCCGCATCTAGTAATAAAATCCTAAGGTCGGGTATGTCAGAAGTACATGAGGTATTCTATTGAGTTTGGTAAGATATCTTACGCTTTCAAGTCAAATCTCGAGAAAGGAGAGAAAAGGTTAGTTATCTTATTACAAAGGTTTGTTTTCTTACGATTCTAGATGGTTTCAAAGCTCATATTCAGGGATTAAGTAATAAAAGACTTTTCCTTCTTAGCTAGAAAGGAGATCCTCTTCTAAGTAGCAGGG
>NZ_JAEKNT010000074.1 GCF_016406725.1 Sphaerochaeta sp. S2
CGATTATATCGGAAGCAGCAAGAAACTCGGCAAACATACCGGTGGGGACGTAAAGAGTGGAATCCCTACCCTCCCACTCATCTGTGCCCTGGAGATAGAGAACGAGTTGGGCAAAAACGAACTGAAGAGTATGCTCACCGATAGGAAAATCCCACTGGACCAGCGTACCACAACAAACGTTCTTACATTGGTTGAGGAACTGGGTGGTATACAAAAAGCGCAATTTCTTGCAGAATCCTATAGAAAGCGAGCTTTGGAAGAAATACACCGCCTCGGCAATCCTGAGGCTGAGCGTATGTTGACTTCCCTGTTTGAAAAATTATCTGCTCGCTCAGTATAGGAATTGCTATGAACACTACACATAATCTTGATCCCGACCTCACTGGAGAGGAGCGGGTCTTCCACGAAGCATATGACAGGACATTACTGTATCTTGAGAATCGACAGAAGATGGCTCCCCTGTCTCTTATCGATATTGAGGGAGAGCTTCACCATCTCACGGTCTATGAAGGACAGGATTGGGTTGGACGTGGGGAATTGAAGAACAGCGAGATCCAAGGGCAAATCTATGCCTATATTGCATTCATTGACAAGATGAAAAAAGAGCCACAGAGCAAGTAATCGCCCTGTAGCTCCATATATGTAGACGCAATAATCAACCAAGCAAGGTCTTCTGACCATCCAGGCTTCTCAGCTCAGAAATTTCTTCCGTCACCTCTAGCACACCCAGATACTCCTGGTTGTTGTTTCTCACTGCATAGTAGCGAATCAGGATAAACTTGGAACCTTTCTGAATCCAGAAAGACTCACTGTCCTTGATCCCTGCCTTGAAGTCAGAGACCAGCTTCTCCACAACAGAAAGACTCTTCGGTGGATGGCAATGTTCAACATCACGTCCGATGATACTCCTTGTTCTTGGGAATACACGTTCCTTTCCCTCACTGAAGAAACGGACCTTGTCATCGGCACCAACAAAGGTGATATCTGCTGGCATGGTATTCAGCATCCAAGTCAGCTCTTCCAAGGTGAAATGACCACTGGGGAGCGTAATCTCTCCACTTGTCTCCTGTTTGGGAGCAAATTCATCCTTTCCACTCATGGTTGCATTCCAGCGATACCACGTGGTTGCATCCGAGGGACTTGCCCCTTCGATCCCACCATTAAAGCAGTATCCAATGTCTGCACTATCACGAGCAACTGTCAACCAGGCGTCTTTATCCATGCAACCCTGAAGCATCGGCATGAGAATGTTGTTCTCCTTGTCGATCATGCTTCTCACTTGCTCTTCGACATGGGTAAGCTCGGTCTCGAGAACCTTGTCTGAGGATTCAAGGGTACGGATTATAAGCTTGTACAGATCCCTGATTTCATCATCAACTCCCCACATTACCTTGGGTGGAGCGGTAATTCCAGCTTTCTCCAGATACGGGAAGAAAAGGTTCTCCTTTCTGGAATAGTGGTTATCGAGCTTACTAAGGCTCTTGAGTGCTGAGAGAAGGTCAGCTCTGGTGCGTGCAGTATTGTCTTGTTTGTACGCCTTTACTGCAGCTGAAAACTCCCCATCGAGGAAAGAGAGCAAGCCTTCATTTTCCTTCAGGAACACAAATGCGGGATGGCCGGGGGTTTGTTCAATGGTCTTTCCACCATGAATCTCCTCCACACTACCGCCAAAAATGGAAGCATGTACATCACAGAGTTTCTGTACCTGCTCAACATTGATTTCTCCAGATTCAATCAGCATCTTTTCAGCTGCCGCCAAGTCTTCTGCACTGATAGTCCCGAATTCTGCTTCAAACTCCTGTTTTACCGAATCGGAGGATGCTCCTGCGTGCAACTTTTCAATTATGGTTTTCAAGTGTTGGATCTTTTTCTTGTCCATACATACTCCTTCAATTTAATTCCTACTTAAATAGTATGATAAAAAGCGCCCCGAAAGTGAAGCGCTTTTATAAAAAAGATTTATGCTATGGCCTCTTTTAGTAGGCATTCGTAATATAGTGCTCCAATTCGCCGATCTCAAAGTCACGCTCCTCAAGAGCTGCCTTGACCACATCACCGATGGAAACCATACCAACCACCTTGTCCGCATCCACAACTGGAAGATGGCGGAACCTACCTGCGGTCATAAGCTGGAGGCAATCATCAAGATTCTGCTCTGGTTTGATGCAGGTAACACCAACAGTCATCACTTCCTTCACCGGAATGGACGCAGTGTTCAAATGCTCTAGTCTACGTGAAAAATGGCGGATGATATCACGCTCTGAGAGAATACCCTTGATATCCCCATTCTCATTAAGTACCAACAATGCACCAATCTTATGTTCGGTAAGTTTCAAAAGGGCATGAGCCAAGGTATCCTCAGGTGTGATACTGTAAACGGTGCTTCCCTTTTGGTCCAGAATTGATTGTACGTTCGCCATACATAACCTCCATTTCGTATATTATCTAACTCCCTTCTACCACAAGCGTACTCCACCAGTAGCAATTTCGCAAGGAAATAATGGGATACATATCTGCATCGAAGGGCCGTTAATTCCCTTATTCATGTCTTATACCCACAATATATGCACATATGATTGCCAATAGCAAGTAAATTTGCTATACATTGTTGTATCTTTACTGTAAGGACCTTCACATGAACCTGATACTCTATAGTGTTACAGCACTTTTATTATTACTTTCTTTTCTAAAGGACAGGGAAAAGACAAAAAAAGCGCTCATGAAAGCGTGGAGAGCATTTGAGAATATTCTTCCCCAATTCCTAGTCGTCATACTATTGGTCAGTCTCCTGCTCAGCATCCTCGACCATGAGACCATTGTAAGGATTATTGGCAAGGACTCTGGATGGATTGGTGTTGTCCTTGCTGCCATTGTAGGCTCGGTTACCCTGATACCAGGCTTTGTGGCATTCCCCACTGCTGCCTTGCTTCTTGAGGGAGGAGCTGGCTATATGCAAATCGGCGCCTTCATCTCAACGCTGATGATGGTGGGTGTAGTAACCCTACCCATAGAGATACAGTACTTTGGAAAGCGCTTGACGCTTTACCGAAATACACTTGCATTCATATTCTCATTTATTGTTGCCTTTGCAATCGGAACAGTTCTGGAGGTGGTGTTATGACAACTCTGGTAAAACGCTACAGTTCATTTCTGCTCGTTCTGGTACTGTTGGGGATCCTCAGCCTATTCAATCAAGAGTTGGGAACAGGCGTTTTCAATATTACCGTCATGCAGCTGAAGGAAATGTTGTTGGTCATTCCTCCAATCTTTGTACTGCTAGGTCTTCTTGATGTATGGGTGCCAAAACAGACAATGGTAAAATTCATGGGAAAAGGAAGTGGATTGAAGGGAATACTGCTCTCCCTCTTCATTGGCTCTGCTGCAGCAGGCCCCCTGTATGGAGCTTTCCCTGTGGCAGCGGTGTTTATGAAAAAGGGAGTGACATTCTCCAATGTCCTTATCTTTATCGGGGCATGGTCCACTACCAAGATTCCGATGATTCTCTTCGAATTCTCAGCCTTGGGCGCACCATTTGCACTTACCCGGTTGCTTATCGACATCCCAGGTATCATCATAATATCGTTCCTTCTCACTAGAATGATTGGCAAGGAAGAGATAGAGGCAATCCACGAGAGAGCAAGCAAGCAGTAAATGGTATCTAGTCAACAAGGTATGAGAGCTCAGTGAGTCTTGCAATATCCAGTATACGGATCACACGGTTCCCCACTGCTAGAATGATCCCTTCTTCCTCGAATTGCGTGAGTTTTCGGCTCAGTGTCTCCCGTGCAATCCCCAGATAATTGGCAAGGCCCTCCCTACTCAAGGGGAGGGTTATTTCAAGGAATTTGCCATTGTAGTGCCCATACGATTCCTTGAACTCCAGAAGGAGGCTGGCAATCCGCATATCGGCATTGCGCCCTCCCATGCTCTGCATGGCACTCTCAAGCCGGCTCATCCGGTTTGCCATGGCCTCAATGATCTCGATGGCAACCTGACTGTGTTCAGCCAGGAGATTTGCGAAATTGGTCTTATTCAGGATACAAACCGTTGTTGGTTCCAGAGCTTCCACCGTGTAGGGAACCCGCTCCTCTGTGAAAAGGAATCTGGCACCAAAATAGTCGTTTGCAGGAAAAATATAGAGGATTTGCTCTCTACCGTCCGGTGTGATGCGATATGCCTTGGCACTCCCCTCCCTGATGACAGTAAAAGCAGAGGCCTTCTCCCCTTCCCGTACGATAATCTCTCCCTTCTTGTAGCGACGGTGTTCCATCTCACTGGTGAGCGCATGCACGGCATCACGTTGCAAAGAAGAGAAGAGTGGTACATTTCTCAGGCAGAGATCATTACTACAACCATCACATATATTGGACACAGTATTTCTAACTCCTACTTTTTTACTTGGTTTGTGATTTCAATCACAGAACAAATATCGTCATCATGGTAAATCTAACGTATCTGAAGTATACGAAAACTTACAGAAAGGGGAAACACCATGAGTGAAGATACATATTACGAAATCAATACAAGAAAGTACATCACAGAGCACTACACCCCCTATGACGGGGACGAATCCTTCCTTGCAGGGCCCACTGAACGGACAGAGAAACTGTGGGGAGAACTCAAGGAACTTCTCGAGATCGAGCGCCAGCGTGGCGGCATGTATGACATCGATGAACATACCATATCCACAATTGTCAGCCACAAGGATGGATACATCAACCGAGATCTTGAGCAAATTGTCGGCTTGCAGACCGATGAACCACTCAAACGTGCCATCATGCCATTTGGAGGTATCAGACTGGTACATACCGAGTTGAAAGCCTACAATCGTACCCTTCCAGAGTCCATTGATGAAGTGTTCAAGTATCGCAAGACACACAATGACGGAGTCTTCGACGTATACACAGAACAGATGCGTAAGGTACGGCACAGCGGCATCATTACAGGACTTCCCGATGCATATGGGAGGGGAAGGATCATCGGTGATTATCGAAGAGTTCCCCTCTATGGTATCGATTACCTGATCAAGGAAAAGCAGAGCGCAAAGGATAATTTTCACTTTGATGCAATGACTGAGGAGGTCATCCGCGACCGTGAGGAGCTCAGCGAGCAAATCCGCAGCCTTCTGGAGCTGAAAGAGATGGCAGCCACCTATGGCTATGATATCTCTAAGCCCGCAACCGATACAAAGGAAGCCATCCAGTGGTTGTATTTTGCCTTCCTTGCAGCAACCAAGGAACAGAACGGAGCCGCTATGAGCCTGGGAAGGGTCTCCACCTTCCTTGACATCTATGCAGAGAAAGATCTGGGGAGCGGCCGTTTCAATGAATCGGAAATCCAGGAATTGGTTGATCATTTCATCATGAAACTCCGTATCATTCGATTCCTCAGGACCCCCTCCTATGACGAGCTGTTCAGTGGCGACCCCACCTGGGTGACTGAATCCATTGGTGGTGTTGGCCACGATGGGCGTCATCTGGTTACCAAGATGAGCTACCGGTTCCTGCACAGCCTTACCAATCTTGGTCCGGCTCCTGAACCGAACCTTACAGTACTCTGGAGTGACCGTCTTCCACAGCCCTTCAAGAAGTTCTGCGCCCGTCTCTCCATCGAGACCTCCTCGATCCAGTATGAGAACGATGACCTGATGAGGAAGAATTACGGTGATGACTATGGCATTGCATGCTGTGTCTCAGCCATGGAGTTAGGCAAGCAGATGCAATTCTTCGGTGCTCGGGTGAATCTGGCAAAAACCTTGCTCTACGCAATCAACGGAGGAAGGGATGAGAAGAGCGGAGAACAGATTGGACCTAAACTGGCGCCGTTAGGCGATGATATTCTTGACTATGACACCGTATTGGACCGCTATGAGGCAATGAGCAGCTGGCTTGCAAAACTGTATATCGATACCTTGAATGTCATCCACTACATGCATGACAAGTACAGCTATGAACGACTTGAAATGGCCCTTCATGATGCACAGGTAATGCGCACCATGGCAGGGGGAATAGCTGGATTGAGTGTCGTTGCCGACAGCCTCTCAGCCATCAAGTATGCAAAGGTAAGACCTATCAGGGATGAGCGGGGACTCGCTGTCGATTTTGAGATCGAAGGAGACTTCCCCACCTACGGAAACAATGACGAGCAGGTTGATGCAATTGCCAAGGATCTGGTAAGAGGTTTCATCACCAAGATGAGAAGACATACGACCTACCGAAAGAGTATCCCAACCCTCTCCGTCCTTACCATCACCAGCAACGTGGTCTATGGGAAGAAGACAGGGAGCACCCCGGATGGGAGAAAGGCTGGCGAGCCATTCGCACCGGGTGCAAACCCGATGCATGGACGGGACAAGAAGGGTTGTGTTGCAAGTATGAAGAGTGTGGCAAAGCTCTCCTATGACGATGCGCAGGATGGAATCAGTTACACCTTCTCGATCATCCCACAGACCCTCGGAAAGGATAAGCAGATGCAGGTGGCAAATCTGGTCACGCTGCTTGATGGATATTTTATCGAGGAAGGACACCATATCAACGTGAATGTCATGGAGAAGGAGACATTGCTCGATGCCATGGACCACCCAGAGAAATATCCCCAGCTAACGATCAGGGTAAGTGGATATGCAGTGAACTTCATCAAGCTCACCCGTGAACAGCAGCTAGATGTCATCAACCGCACCTTCCACGGAAGCCTGTAAGGAGGTATGTATGAGCGTACAGGGAAACATTCATAGTGTTGAGAGTTTTGGGACGTTGGACGGACCTGGGCTCAGGTATGTTGTCTTTCTGCAGGGATGCTCCCTGCGTTGTCGATACTGTCACAATCCAGACACGTGGAACATGAAAGGTGGCACTTCCCAAAGTGTTGATGAAGTGGTCCATGACATCCTCAGCTACAAGAACTTCATCAAGGATGGAGGGGTTACCATCAGTGGCGGAGAGCCACTGAGACAACCAGATTTTGCCCTGGAGCTCATAAGCCGCCTGAAGAGGGAGGGAATCCACACGGCGTTGGATACAGCAGGAAGCGTTCCCTTGGAAATCTCAAAACCGGTACTGGATGCAGTGGATATGGTCTTGCTCGATATCAAGAGTCTTGATGATAAACTCTGCTTCAGCCTTACCGGTATGGGCAATGCCAATACGCTTGCAACTCTCTCCTACCTGCAGAAAATCAAGAAGCGGGTCTGGCTGCGTCACGTACTCGTCCCTTCCTGGACTCTGGAAGAGAAAAAGTTGGAAGCATTGGCTTCTTTCCTCACCTCCTTCAGCTGCATTGAACAGGTGGAGCTGCTTCCCTACCATCGCATGGGACAGTACAAATGGGAACAGTTGCATCTCACCTACTCACTCTCAGATGTACATGAACCCACCAAAGACGAACTGTCCATGGCTCGTTCCATTTTTGAGAAGCAAGGTCTTCCCGTTCTGATGACCTCTTACAAGGATGGAGATTCACAGACAAAGGTCGGCTAAAAAACGGGAAGGCACCTCACAAGAAGCACCTCCCCAACGAAAACGAATTATCAACTATCAACGCTCTTTCTGGGGAACCAGGAAGAGTTGTTCCATATCATACCCCTGAGCGACAGCAATAGCTTTCATGGTATCCAGCGTATCATCACTCACCTCTGGTGTACGTGAAAGGAACCACAAGAAATCACGATCATCACTACCAACAAGTGCCCACTGGTATTCCTCATCCAATCCAAAGACAAGATAATCAGAGGTGAAGAGGCCGAAGAATCTCACCTTCAAGCGACCAGGAAAATGCTCATCAGGTCTCCAAGCGATTGCCTTGACCGATGTTACTTTTCCTTCCAGATCTCCCTTGATACCACTATTAACCACCTGGATCCTTCCATCATCCCTAAGGGAATAATCAGCTTTTGCCCCCACCAGGTTCTTCTCAAAGCGATGCTGATATCGGGCAATCTCATACCAGGAACCCAGATATCGGTCAAGATCGAGAGAATTAACGGTATCTAAAGGAGGATACTTTCCCGTTGTAGCACAGGAAGTAAGCATGACAAGCATCGCCAGAATACCGCCAATGGAGAGCAAGCCTTTCCGTTTCATCGCCCTACCTTTCTTGTTCCCGTTCATTGCGGGAATCCTTCAGTTGAGTGAGTGTCTCATCAAGCATCTCTTTCAATGCCTGATACTTTCTTCCCTGTTCACTCTTGTCGTTTGAGAGCAAGCAGGAGGCAATATGCTCAGGGACAGAGATAGCTTTCTGCTCTAGTTCCCTTCCTTTGTCAGTAAGTTGGACCATCACGGTTCGCTCATCACTTGGCAGTCTATGTCTCTCGATCATACCCGAGCTCTCCAACCTCTTTAAAAGCGGACTCATTGTCCCTGTATCCAGGCTGAGTGCAGTACAGAGTTCACCTACTGTACCCTCTTCATGTTCCCAGAGGTAGAGCATGGTGATGTACTGGGCATAGGTCAGTCCAAGGTGATTGAGCAGTGGTCGGTAAGCGGCCATCAGTTCCCGTTCCAAGGCATAGAATCGAAAACAGAGTTGGTTTGAAAGCAGTAGTTGTGGATAAGCCATCACAGCACCTCCTCAAGCTTCGGGATAATGGCAAGAGGAGAATCTTTTGGGGCGTAACGATGTACCGTTACCCCATCCTTCTCCACCAGGAATTTGGTAAAATTCCATTTAACCGTCCCTCCAAGGGCTCCTGGAGCTTGCTTTTTCAGCCAAGTAAAGAGTGGATGAGCTTCCTTTCCATTCACCTTCACCTTACTCATCAGAGGAAAGGTCACCCCATAGTTGATTGAACAGAATTCCTTGATATCTGCATCACTACCCGGCTCTTGGTGTGCAAATTGATCACAAGGAAACCCGATCACTACCAGTGAACGGTCCTTATACTGCTGATGCAGTTTCTCGAGCTCCTCATACTGAGGGGTAAACCCACACTTACTTGCGGTGTTCACAATCAGCAGGGTCTTCCCCTCCAGAGAGGAAAAATCCAATTCAACCCGATCATTCTTCACGGCTTTGAAATCGTATACTGTAGCCATAGGCTTGTTTCTCCTAATTAAGTTGGGTACAATATAACAGAAGCCGATGCAAATGTCAATTATTGCTTGACCTTGCCCAAAGGTTAATATTTCCTTCCTTTGCAAAGGAATCAATCCGCTTAAGTTCCTCATCACTGAAATCCAGGTTTTCGAGGGTTGCGACATTTTCCTTAATCTGTTCAGGCGAACTGGCACCAATAAGCACACTGGTGATCTCTTTACGTCTCATGCACCATGCAAGCGCCATTTGGGCAAGACTCTGGCCACGTTCCTGCGCGATTGCATTAAGTGACCTGATATTCTCAAGGTTTTCCTTTGTCAGCATCTGCTGACTAAGAGAACTACCCTTTCTTGCCGCTCTGCTATCTTCAGGAATTTCTCCCAGATACTTGTCGGTTAGCATGCCTTGTGCAAGTGGAGAGAAACAGATGGTCCCAACTCCCAACTCATCCAGCGTGGAAAGCAATGATTCTTCCACCCAACGATTCAGCATTGAATAGGACGGTTGATGAATCAAGAGCGGTACACCCATATCCTTCAGGATTGCATGTGCCTCTCTCGTCTTCTCTGCTGAATAGGAAGAGATCCCGACATACAGGCACTTTCCCATCTTATATGCGGAGGCAAGAGCTCCCATGGTCTCTTCAAGCGGAGTATCAGGATCATAGCGGTGACTATAGAAGATATCGACATAGTCCAGCCCCATCCTCTTCAGGGATGCGTCAAGGCTGCTGAGAAGGTATTTCCTGCTCCCCCACTCCCCGTAGGGACCGGGCCACATCAAATACCCTGCCTTGCTGGAGATGATCAGCTCATCACGGTGAGAGCGAAAATCCTGGGCAAGTAACTTGCCGAAATTCAGCTCAGCAGACCCCGGAGGTGGCCCATAGTTATTTGCCAGGTCAAAGTGTGTGATGCCAAGATCAAATGCTGTATGCAGCATCTTTCTTGCATTGGAGAGGGACGTCTGGTCTCCAAAGTTATGCCAAAGCCCCAAGGAGATGGCCGGTAACTGTAAACCGCTCTTTCCACAGCGGTTGTATTTCATGGAATCATATCGTTCTGGTTTCGGTGTATACATACATTCCTCCTAGCTTGTCTATCAGTATAACCGAAATGGCTGTAAATCTCCATTTCTTTTGACGGATGCACTTCCTTGGCCTACACTAATGGCAGATGATCCCTTAGGAGGAATGATAAAAAGTCAGTAGGTGGTTACTGAGGCTCTGTCTGAAGGGTGTATCATTATAGATACAAGGTTGGAAGACAGAGTAGGTGCAAGTT
>NZ_JAEKNT010000075.1 GCF_016406725.1 Sphaerochaeta sp. S2
GGGATGTGTATAAGAGGCAGGGAAGCACACCGTGATAAGGGCCATGCAGTATTGCTGGTTTCCTTTGAGTTGGATGAAATCTTCAACCTCTCCGATAGGATTGCTGTCATGAATAGTGGGGAGTTGATTGATATTGTGAAAACCTCAGAGACAAATGAGGATGAGGTCGGCTTGATGATGGCCGGCGTTAAGCGAAAGGAAGGTGAACAATGAAATCATTGAAAAAACGAGTACTGCATAGCAACGCCTTCCTCGTCGCAGTCAGTGCAGTGGTCCTTGGTCTCATTGCCGGTGCCATTCTTATGGCTTCAATCGGCAGCAATCCCTTTGCAGGGTTTTGGTACTTGTTCCGTGGAAGTCTGATGAATATTGAGAGAATTGGAAACACCTTGGCAACAGCAACTACCTTGATGTTGGTAGGTCTTTCTGTTGCTTTTGCTTTCAGGACAGGACTATTCAACATTGGTGCAAGTGGACAGATGTTGGTCGGTGGCCTCTGTGCAACGATTGTTGCCCATAAGGTGTTTCTTCCCCGTCCACTCTTCTTGGCTGTATTGATCGGAGCGGCCTTGGCTGGGGGAGCAATCTGGGGAGTTATTCCTGGATTCCTTAAAGCCAAGTTCAACGTGCATGAAGTTGTTGCTACCATTATGATGAACTGGATTGCCTACTGGTCGGTCTATTACTTTGTTCCTGCCTATCTCAAGGGACCCTCCCTGGAGACTGAGAGCGCCAGTATTGCAGTTTCCCAATCCCTCAGAACAGAGTGGTTGACCAACCTATTCAATGGATCGTATATGAACCTTGGTTTCTTCATAGCGATTATCTCAGTGATCCTGATCAAGTTCATCCTGGACAAGACAACGCTGGGATTCAGTCTGAAAGCGGTTGGTGCCAACCGTTTCTGTGCTGAGTATGCAGGTATCAAGGTGAACCGAAATGTGGTAATCTCCATGATGATCGCAGGTGGGCTGGCAGGTTTGGCTGGGCTCTCCTTCTATACAGGGTATTCAAGGAATATGCAGATTGGAGTCATGCCTTCCCAAGGTTTTGATGGAATTGCCGTAGCGCTTTTGGGTGCAAGCAATCCACTGGGAGTATTCTTCAGTGCACTGTTCTTTGGAATCCTGCAATCTGGAAAAGGATTCATGAATGCCATGACCAGTGTTCCACCAGAGATTGCCGATACCATCATTGCTGTAATCATCTACTTTACGGCAACCAGTGTATTGTTCAAGCGTTTCTGGGATGCAGTGTTTAAAAGACGAAATAACAGGATCAATCCCCAAGAGGAACCTGTGGTAACGACACCTGAGAAGGAGGACAAGTAATATGTGGGATACCTTGGTAAGTATTTTTCCGTATGCAATCGCCTATACGATTCCCATGTTGATGACCTCCCTTGGGGGTTTGTACAGTGAACGAAGCGGTGTCACCAACCTTGGGCTGGAAGGCTTGATGTTGGTTGGGTACTTTGCAAGTGCCATTACGATCAAGATGAGTGAAGCAACCTTGGGGATCAATGCACTCCCTGTAGGATTGCTTGTCGGTGTTGCCGCTGGTGCAATCTTCAGTCTTCTCCATGCGTTTGCCTCGATCAACCTGAAGGCTGACCAAGTAATCAGTGGAACAGCAATCAATATGTTGGCAGCTGCCCTCACCGTATATCTTGCCAGAACCATCAGTGGAAGCGGAAACGTCCGTATCATGATGGGTATCGTTCGTGAGAATATCCCGTTCCTTTCCAAGATACCGATCATCGGACCTCTCTTCTTCAGTCAGTCCTACTGGACCACATGGGTCTGTCTGATCATCTGGGGACTTTCGTGGATCCTGTTGTACAAGACCAGCTTTGGCCTTCGTCTCCGTGCTTGTGGAGAGCACCCCTCTGCAGTTGCTTCAGCTGGAATCAATGTACATAAGATGCGCTACTTCGGCGTTGCCATGAGTGGTGCTCTTGCAGGATTGGGAGGGTCGGTCATCTTGATAACCTACTCAGGTGAGTTCAATGGTACGGTTGCCGGTCTCGGCTTTCTCTCCATTGCTGCCTTGATCTTTGGACAGTGGAAACCGTTGGGTATTCTTGGTGCAACATTCTTTTTTGGAATTGCAACAACAATTGCCAATGTCAGCCAGGTCATTCCATCCTTGCAGGTGATTCCTCCTGTCTTCTTCAAGATTTTCCCGTATGTAGCCACCTTGCTGGCTTTAGTGCTATTCTCGAAAAATTCCGCTGCTCCGAAGGCAAGTGGAGAACCGTTCTAATAGTCTCAGGAGGACTGTATGGATACTTTAATGGATAAAATGCAGGAAGCTGCAATGTATATCACCTCTCGTATCGGGGATGAACCCGTTTCAATTGGTATGGTTTTGGGTAGTGGGCTTGGAGGGTTGGCTGATGAGCTGGAGGATGCTGTTGCCATATCCTATAAGGATATACCCCATTTTCCTGTCTCCACAGTGTATGGCCATAAAGGTCGCTTGGTTGCTGGTATGCTGGAAGGTAAGCGTGTGTTATGCATGCAGGGTCGCTTTCACTACTATGAAGGGTATGGTATGGACCAGGTGGTCTTTCCCATCCAGGTGATGCATGCCCTCGGTATTGAACAGCTCTTGGTAACCAATGCTGCCGGTGGAGTGAATGAATCCTACAAGCCGGGCGATTTGATGCTGATCAGTGACCACATCAAATTGATTGCCGACAGTCCCATGCGTGGGCCCAACTATGAGAGCCTTGGGGAACGATTCTTTGATATGACCAATGCCTATGACAAGCAGTTGTGTTCCTTGGCAAGGGAGGAAGCGAAAAAACAAGCTATTTCCTTGCAGGAAGGGGTCTATATGTTCTTTGCCGGGCCATCGTATGAGACTCCTGCAGAGATCCGTGCAGCAAGGACGCTCGGGGCTGATGCAGTGGGAATGTCCACGGTACCTGAAGCAATTGCTGCAAGCCATATGCGTATGAAGGTGCTGGGGATCAGTTGCATCACCAATATGGCATCAGGAATTCTGGACCAGCCGCTGAGTCATACCGAGGTCATGGAGACAGGAGACCAGGTGAAGGAAGCCTTTACTTCTCTGGTTCGCAGTGTAACAAAGGTCTGGCCTGTATGAAGAGCCAGACACTGATAGAGCAATTGGGTCTGGAGCCTCTTTCAGGGGAAGGTGGATTCTTTAAGCGGGTTCACTCTTTCATGGAGCAGGACCGTTTGCTTGGCAGTGTCATCTACTATCTGGTCACCGAAGAAAACTACTCCTCGCTCCACTATCTCTCCACTGATGAGGTATGGTTTTTTCTCGAGGGTGATCCCTTGGAGCAGCTGGTACTCAAGAGTGATGGTAGTCATGAACTACGTCTGTTGGGACCAGCTAGTGAGGGAAGCCAACCTCTCTCCATAATACAGGGAGGGTGTTGGCAGGGAACGAGACTCAAAGGAAATCATGGTTGGGCTTTATGTGCCACTACCATGTGTCCTTCCTTTGAGCAGAGTATTTACAAGCAAGGTACTGTAGAACTGGAGGGTAAGTATCCACAGTGTCCTGATATAAGAAGATTCTTAGCGAAGGAGGAGTGATGCGCAGTATTCTAGTAAGCGGAGGAACCAGTACCTTGGGCAGGGCAATCTGTGAACGATTTGTCAAGGCAGGGGAGCGGGTGTACTGCGGTTATGCATCAAACAGGGAAACCGCTGATGAATTGGCAGCTTCCTATGGATCATCCTTGATCCCTCTCCATCTCGATATTCAGGATGCAGGAAGTATTGCTTCATCACTCCAGGAACTGGAAGGACTTGACGTTTTGGTGAACAACAGTGGGGTGTTTTCTGTTTTCACCCCAACCGAGTTGTTGGAATCTGAGTGGCAGCGAATCTTTGACATCAATGTAACAGGTCTATTCAGGCTGACCCAGCAGTGTATCCCGTTACTCAGGGAAAGAAAGGGGAGTATTGTCAATATTGCAAGTATCAATGCACTTCATCCTGGGTTTGGTGGTACGAGCCATTATGATGCATCAAAAGGGGCGGTAGTTGCATACACGAAAAGTCTGGCAAAGGAACTGGGGCCATCGATCCGTGTAAATGCGGTAGCTCCAGGGTTGTTGAAGGCCCCTTATCTTGATGATGCAAATCCATTGAAACAACACTATGAAGAGCGCTCCTTGCTCCACTCACTGGTAGATCCAGGAGAGGTGGCGAAGGTGGTGCAATTATTGTCTGACTGCAGTGCAATGACCGGTGAACTGGTCGGCGTTGACTGCGGATATCTCATGGGGTGAGTATGAAAATACTGTGTATTTCAGATGAGACAGACCCCTTGGTATACTCCAAGAATATTTCCAGCCGATATGGAGATGTCGATATTGTGATCTCAGCAGGCGATCTCCCTCTCAAATATTATGAGTTCATTATCTCGAGCCTGAACAAGCCCCTTTTCTTTGTGTTTGGGAACCATAATCTCGAGTATCTGCATCAATTCGTTGAACAGTCGCCCCTTCTCTCGCAGTATGGCTACAACAAGGATGGAAAGGTACAAACCTTGCCTCCTTTTGGTGGTGGGGATTTTGCAGACGGTAAGGTGTTGTATGACAAGAAGCATGGTCTGATCATTGCTGGTCTTGGTGGGGCCATGCGCTACAATAAGGGGGCACACCAATACTCTGAGCGTGAGATGTTTTTCAGGATGGTGAAAATGGTACCGAAACTATTGTTCAACCGTTTGTTCAGGGGAAGGTGGGTCGATATTCTGCTCACCCATGCAGCACCCCTTGGCCTTGGCGATGATACTGATCGTTGTCACCAAGGGTTTTCCACTTTTTTGACTTTCATGCAATGGTTCAAGCCTAGGTACTTGCTTCATGGTCATATTCATCTGCATGATATGAATGCCAACAGACATCATGTGTACAAACAGACCAAGGTCATCAATATCTTTCAGAACTATATACTGGATGACCCTGCACTAGGAAAGGGGAAAGAAGATGGTAAAAATGGGCGTTGATCTGAGTTCCCAGACAAATGAGGACTTTGAAAAAGCTCGTTCCAGAGGAAGAATGCAATCTTTGCTCAGCAGCTTGGCATGGAAAAATTCAGATCTCTTGAGTTTTTATGCGGTAACCGAGTTGTTGAAACCCAAGAATGAGACGTATCGGGGAATGAGAACCATTCCTGTAAATCAGATAATTGGAAGCGAAGGAAGATATCAGGACTTTTCCATGGCTTTCTATCCGAAGAAGGAACTGCTCAGGTCCCGATGGAGAAGTATTGACCGAGCAACAAAGGAATATGTAATCCTTCCCCCCATCTCTGTCTATAAACTTGGAAAATGGTACTTTGTGCGGGATGGAAACCATCGTGTCTCGGTTGCAAAGACCCAAGGTGTGGAATTCATCGATGCAGAGGTTGTTGAACTGGACAGCCAGATTCCCTTGGAAGCTGGACTGACCATGAAGGGCTTGCGCAAGCGGGTGGTTGATTATGAGAGAGAGCGGTTCATCTCCCAGTACAATACGACCTATCTCCCGATGGATGAGATTCTCTTCACCTCTCCTGGGTCCTACCCGGAGATGGTTAATCATATCCTCGTCCATAAATACTACCTCAATGAGGGAAAGGAAGAGGAAATCAGCTTTGAAGAAGGAGCTAAATCCTGGTATGAGAATGTCTACCGTCCTATTGTTGAGGAAGTACAACAGGCACGATTGCTTGCATCATTTCCCGGGAATACCGAGGCTGACCTGTATATGTGGATCGTGCGTCACTGGGATAACCTCAAGCATATGAGTGGTAGCCAAGAGGTGAGCATAGAGAGTGCAACCCACGACTATAAGACCCGTTATGGACGGGGCCGATTAGTACGCTGGGTTAATTGGATTCGATACTTCTTCTCCAAGGATTAAAGAAGAGAGGGAAGCATTTCTGCTTCCCTCAACTCGATTTCTTACTCTTGTATGTAGGCACTGAGCGTGTCAGCGTACACCTCCATCTCCTTGCCAAGACGATCGCTTGGGCGAATGGCTCCTTCCTTTCCTGCAAGGTGGACGATTCCTGAAACTGGCTGGTCACAGAAATCCAGTTCGTCATGCACCCCAAACGGGATATGGAGCATTCCCATTGACTGTGCCCAATAGATCATGGCTGTAAGGGTATGTGCACCTTCACAGGTTGAGTTTGAGCAACTGGTGAAGCAGGCAAAGAACTTTGTTTCCAGGCTCTTGTCCTTGCTTAGGGAGAGCGTAGTATCCAGGAAGGTCTTCATCTCTGCTGAAATATTTCCAAATCTTGTCGGGCTGCCTAGAATGATCATATCACTCTTGAGCAGAGTCGATGTGCTGACAATAGGAAGAGCGAGAATATCTTCGTAGTAGTCGTTGGTAGTCTCTTGTGTATTTGCCCAGATGTGCAAATCAGGGTCATCAACTCGGTAGAGGCGTGCATCGACATTTCGTTCAGCCATGAGTTCCTTCAGATAGGACCCGATAATATAACAATTGCCACTTACGCTATGAATAATGATGGAACAACGCTTCATGTGTAAACCTCACTTGTTTTGTTCTTACCCTAACTATACTACACAAAGCCCTGTTCGTGGGAAAAATGGTTCAACACCAGGCAGTGTAGAGGCCGTTGCGCTCATCAACAAAGACGTTTGCTCCATATACATCTGAGAGCAATTCCTCTCTCAGAATATCTTTCTTTTCTCCATCTGCAACGATCTTTCCCTCTTTCATGACCACGATTCTCCTGATTGCAGGGATGATCTCGCTCAACTCATGAGTTGCCAGGATGATGGTCTTGCCTGCCTGGTCGAGGGCTTCAAGTGTCTCCCTGTATTGATGACGGCTGGGAAAGTCCAGGTTTGAGACGGCCTCATCAAGTAGCATCACCTGGGGGTCATGTACGCTTGCACGACAGAGAAGAATCCTTCTTGCCTCTCCGCTGGAGAGTCGATTCATCTGTTTGTCCTTCAGATGCCATACGCCATAACGACGCATCACAGCTTCTACGATATCAATCTGTTCCTGGGTGATCTGGTGGTGAAAATCAAGTCCGATGGAACTGAAAAAACCAGATATGGCTATTTCCCAAGCCCGATAGGTAGAATTACACAGATACTGGATTGTTTGGCTTACAATGCCCATATGCTGGCGTAGTTGAAGGACCTGCCATCGTTCTCTTCCAAAAAGGATTCGCCTTGTCTGCTCACTGTACAGCGGATGGATCTCTTCACTGATAACCTGCACCAAGGTGCTTTTTCCTGCACCATTTGGTCCTATGATGGCCACGTGTTCGTTACTGAACACAGAGAATGAGACATCATCCAGAATCGGGGTTCCCTGCCTTCGTACAGTGGCATGTTCAAGGCGTATGATCTCTTCCATAAAAAATCCTCCACGGCGACTATAGCACAGTGGAGGTGTTTTGCCAAAGACGAGGATACCTATGCGTAGGAGGCGATTGCATCTTCATCAGGGTAGTGGTCCATGACCTTCTTCTCCAGGGTGGTCAGTGTTACCAGTACCAAAGCCACAGCCAGATCTGTCTGCCCATTCTGGAGAGCTTCACAAAGATACGTGTAATCCTTTGAGCGCTTCTCCATCTGTGATGGGGTGAATTTGATCGAGGTCATGGCAGTGTCAAGCATGGGTGAGAGATTGCTGTAGATGGTGGAGAGAATCTGGTTCCCGTTTGCGTAGACAAGGGTACGGTGAAACTCTGCTTCAGCATTGTTGAAGTTCTTCAACGCCTGTGCATCCTTGTGGAGTATTGAGGGTACTGCTGCTTCCATCCTATGGCTTGCACTCCACAGCTGAGCCAGATACTCCTCCCTGTTTTCCAGACGTGTAAACTCTCTTGCTGCACTGGTGGCAACGGTAATCCTTACCTGCATCAGGTTGCGCATCAGCTTTGCATGACTGATCTTGCTGTTGACGATTGATGTGGATATTGACTCCACGTATTGGTTGAGACTGTTGCTTCTTACCTGGGCTCTCCGCCCCTGCATAATAACCACCAAGCCCTTTGCTTCAAGAAGTTTTAGAGCCTCCCTGATTGGTCGGCTTGAAGTGTTGAACTTTTGGGCAAGCATCTGTTGGGAAGGGAGGAACGAGCCACTTTTGATTCGTTTATCAAGAATCATCTCTTCCAAGGCGGCAGCAACTCTTGCTGTCTTTGTCTGGGCTATATATTCCATTTCGACTTCCTTATCCATGTTGTAAGTATGAAAGATGTCATACGTACTAAGTTATAACTTGGGTTTACTATACAGTAATCTGTAATTGTTTGCAATACCTATATATCAATTATTTTATTGATGACATTAGTTGAATTTACTTATTTCTATTTCCTGTTAAATCATAAACATAAGACATAAGATTGAGAAAGTTGTTACGCACCTTTAACATACACATGTAAGAAGGTCCTTCCAAAGAAGGACCTTCTTATACGGGAAAATGCGTAGAATTACTCTTCAATAACCTTGAAATGGTACAATCCTTCCAATACTCCTGCTGCCGAATTCTTTGTGGCAAAAAACACACGTTTTGACTTTCTGACAGTGTTTAACGATTCCTCGTGGTTTGCCACAATGATCGATCTGAGAGGATTGGAGAACATATCACGATCGTTCCCGGAGTCTCCGGCTGTAAGAACTCGATTGGCTTCGATTCCCCACTTCCAAGCCAGGTAGTGGATGGCATCCCCCTTGCTTGCTCGGTAGGGAAGGATATCTAGATAGGTATCATGGCTGAGCACAAGATGTTGCATACTCCTTGCCACTGTCAGGGCCGTCCTGATTCTCTCCATCAAGCTGGGGATCTCACTGCCTTTCTTGATATTGTAGCTGATCTTGTACCTTCGCTGCGTTCCTTCCTCTTCCTGGATCTCAAGTTCAGGGAATGTGGCGAGAACTTCCCTGATTACCTCTGGTTTCCATCTTCTACGGATGTAGTGTGACCAACCTTTGTCCGGGATATCCTTCGAGCCGTAGTGGATCTCGCTGCCGACTGCGGTGATCAAGATATCCGGTGTAGGGAATGAGTAGCTTTTGAGGATCTCTTGTGCTGACTCAAAACTTCTCCCGGTGGCAATGGCAAATCCAATGCGGTCATGATGCTCGTTAAGGACTTTTGCCAGCTCATCGGCTGCAGCCTTGTCTCCGGTCAACGTGTTGTCGATATCGCAGACCAGAAGGTGTTCGATCGATCCCATCCTGGTTGCAAGGGCAGGTTGTTTCTTCTTGTTCTTGAGAACTGTCTTGAGATGGCTGAGGTAGGTGTCGGCATGTGCTGTCCAGTTGTATACCTGTCGGATGCGCTGTACGCCGTTCTCTGAGAGCTTCTGCCACTGCTCCGTGTCAGTCAGCAGGTTATAGAGAATCTCCTCAATTGCCTTCCTGTTGGAGATGTCGACCAGGATACCGCTTTCGCAGTTCTCGTATATATCTCTCACTCCACCCTTGTCTGTCCCGACATAGGGAAGTCCTACCGCCGAGGCCTCAATAAAGGTAAGTCCAAAATTCTCAAGAGCGGCGGTGCTTACAAAAATTCCCCGTTTCATTGCAGCCAAGCGATAGATTTCCGGTACATCCCGCTGGGGATTATGGTGTTTGGGAATCGCCATCTTTCCATAGAGGTCGTAACGGTCCATGAGCAACAACATGTCTGTGAGAACCTGTTTCTCTCCTTCCTCCATCTTGGTGATATCGTCTCTGATACCGGCAACAATAACCAGGTTTGCAATTGCCTGCAGTTCCTTGCTTTTGCCGTAGACATCAATCAACAGGTCAATGTTCTTTCTTGCCTCAGGCCTGCAAAGGGCAAGGATAAAGGGCTTGTCCATATTGGTGAGGAAGCGTTGTAGTTCCTTTACCATGGAGTATTGGGCAAGCTTCATCTCCTCAGTGATGGATGGGTCCTGGATCTCATAATGGTAATAGGGGAAGAATGTATCCAGATCGAGACCTGGGGGGATAACTTCCATCTTGGAGAGATCTTGTGATTCATAGGGCTTATAGAGCACATTCTTCTCGTAATTGGTACTTGTAATGACCAAGGAGGCATGACGCATTGTCCTCTCTTCCTGCTCAATACGGGTGTGGATATGATAGTACTGGTTGAGCTTATCCTCACTCACTCCTTGGCTCTGGAGATACTCAAGCTTGTTGCGTCCCATTGAGTGGCCGGTAAAGACCAGCGGTATCTGGAAGTAGGCAGCCAATTCCGTTGCTACATAACCAGCATCGGCATAGTGGGCGTGGATGATGTCCGGGGTTCTCTTTTGTGTACGGAAAAAGGAGATCAGGTTGTCTACATACTCATCCAGATATGGCCATAGAAGTTCTTTTCGGAGGTATTTTGTCCCTCCGCATGTAAGGCGGACGATACGCGCATGTTCACCTATCTGCTCAATGCTCTTTCGGTAATCCTCATTGGTTCTGGAGTCCTTGATCAGACGGGTGAACAGGTCCACCTCTACATCCTCTCTTGAAGAGAGTTCCTTGACAAGGTCGACGACATACCGGGTTTGTCCACCAGTGTCGGCATCTCTTCCCATTTCAATATCGTCGCTGCGAACAAGTCCATGTACGTTAATTAATGCTATATACATATGCACCTCTGAGTAATTTTTTCATATATAATGATATGTGTCAAATTACAAATCAAACAAGGTTTTAACTACAAAAAAACTGCCGTTCTGCAGGGTTGCAAGCACGACAGTTTTCCATATGTTCCAATGCCTCTACAGGTCCAACGTCTCAAACTTGTCCTTGATATTGGTAAGGTTAACCAAGGTCAAGGCAACAGCAAGGTCAGTCTGACCATTCTCAAGAGCATCCACCAGGTAGCGGTACTCATTCACTTTTTTACGTTGTTCACTGTAGGTCTCCGGAAGTCTATCCAAGGCGGAGTAGAGTTGGGGAGCCAGGTTCTCATAAATACTGCTGAGGATGATGTTGTCGTTCGACTTGATCAGTGCAGCATGAAAATCGAATTCAGTAGATTTGAACTGTTTCAGCAGCTCTGGGTCCTTTCCTCCCTCCAGACTTGGCAACAGATGCTCCATGCGGGTGCATGCTCTGTCGAGTGAACGTACGATGAGCATACGGTTTGGATCGCGGCTCAGCTCTCTCGTTGCAGAAACCTCAATGGTGGTTCTTACCTGCATCAGGTCAGTGAGGAGTTTCTTATCAGGGGTATGCTTGTTCATCATGGAGGCAGATAGTGACTCCACAAATTGGTCGAGGCTATTGCTCTGCACTACTGCTTTCTTGCCTTGGCGTACTTTTATCAAGCCTTTTGCTTCAAGATTCTTGAAGGCTTCTCGTACGCTTCTGCTCGAGGCATTGAATTGGTCGGCCAGCTCATGCTGGCTTGGCAGGTTTTCTCCTGCTTGGTACTTTTTCGAGAGAATCTCTTCCTCAAGCTTGTTGGCGATCGTTGTAGATTTCGTCTCTTGTCCTGACATTGGATTGCCGTTCATACTCTTGCTTCCTTGTTGCAAACGTTTTGCGATGTACAGTTTTAAGGATACTTCGTGCAATGCACGAAG
>NZ_JAEKNT010000077.1 GCF_016406725.1 Sphaerochaeta sp. S2
CTCCTACAGCATACAGACCAGGAATAGAGGTCTCCATCCGCTCGTTGGTAAGAACATATCCGCTCTCATCAAGCACTGATTTGTCAAGGAGTTCCGTCTGTGGAATCATCCCGACAAAGATGAAGACTGCATCAAATTCACGTTCATACTGCTTGTCGTTTGCCAGGTCATTGAGCAGGACAGATGTGACTTTCTCTCCATCTCCATTGATGCGCTCAACGGTGTGCTGCATGACAATTTCAACGTTCTTGTTACGCTCAATCTGCTCAACCAGATGATCTTGTGCCCTGAAACGGTCCTTACGGTGGATCAGGGTGATGTGTTCACTGAGCTTGGAAAGATAGATGGCATCAGTAAGTGCAGTATCACCACCACCTACGACCAAGATTCTCTTCCCCTTGAAGAAAGGCCCGTCACAAGTACCGCAATAGGAGACACCCTTGCCGTTGTACTTTTCTTCGCCCTCAACTCCCAGATGTCGGTGTTTTGCCCCAGTGGCAAAGATAACGGCTCTTGCCTTATAGGTTTCCCCGTCAACTGTCTCTGCAGTGAAAACCTCTCCCTCTTTCTTGAGTGAGGAGACCGTGGCATAGACAAGGTTTGCACCAAAAGCTTCTGCCTGGGCATGGAACTTCATTCCAATTTCATAGCCGCTGATCGGCTGATCAAAACCGGGATAGTTCTCTATCATATCGATGTACATGGTCTGTCCGCCTGGAGCAATAGACTCCAACAGGGTAACTGAGCGACCAGCACGTGCTGCGTATTGGGCTGCGGACATTCCAGCAACCCCTGATCCAATGATCAGTACATCTTGTTCAATCATGTAAAACCTCCAAAGAATGGATTATCTTTTGTAATGCAATTTCAGCGTCACTTTTACGAACATAGGAAGGACCTTTTCCTACATCGTCACTACCTCTCTCCAGATACTGCTTCCTTCCCATCTCCGCGAGTACAAGAGCCAGATTTGCACCAGCATGGGTGTCAATAAGCACTTTCTCTTGTAATGATTCGCTGAGTTTATGGGCAAGGAGAGATGCATCTGCTCCCGTAAGGAGGATGGAAGGATAGCCTGAGAGCAGTTGCTCAATCTGCTGGGCAGTGAGATCAAGATCTTCACTTTTGCGTTGTCCATCCACAAATAGCGCTGCATAGAAGCGCTGTTTTTTCGCATCGATGGTTGCAAGTACTGCTCCCGGGTACATTTTGACGCACCCTTGGTAGACATCCAGGGTTGGAATGGACACCAAGGGTTTGCCTGTCGCAAGAGAGATTCCTTTAAGGGTGCTCATGGCAATTCTGAGCCCAGTGAAAGAACCGGGTCCGCTGGTACATACCAGCAAATCTAGGTCTTTTAGATCGATGTTGCATCGACCACAGAGCTCAAGAATCCTGGGAATCAGCAACTCGGAATGTTTGTTCCCTAATGTGGTTGCACTAGTTTCATAGAAAACCGGCTTGTCTTCTTCATATCGGACAAGCGCAAGGTGCAAAACTGCTGTTGCAGTGTCACATGCAAGGACATTCATAGTTGGACCCCTTCAAGGGTGATGATTCTTTCTTGGTTAGGCATAATTCTAATATGCACAAAAATTGTTGAATCGGGAAGCAGCTCCTCAATCTTTTCACTCCACTCTATGAGGGTGACGCCCTTTCCATACAGCAACTCCTCCCCTCCGATCATCTCAAACTCTTCAATGCCTTCTATTCGGTAGAGATCCATATGGTAAAGTGGGAGTGATCCTTCATACTCCTGGATGAGTGTAAAGGTTGGACTGACAATGGCTTCCCCAATTCCCAATCCTTCGGCAAGACCCTTGGCGAATACGGTTTTCCCAGATCCGAGACTACCGCGTAAGGAGATAACTGTGCCTGGCTTACATTGCTTTGCTATGCTTTTGCCAAGGTTCCTTGTCTCCTCTTCACTGTGGGTGGTGACGGTCATCGCTCCTCATCCTCCAGGGAAAAAGCGGCCTCAATGTCGTCAGTCTCTTCCTTTCCTTGAATGGAGAAGGGGCGTTCTTCCTTGCTCTGGGTGATGACTTCTTCTGCACTGACAAGCTCTTCAACAACAGGGGAGGAGAGGACCTCTCCACTCTGGTTCTGGTAGTCCTTCATCAGCTGTATGATCACGGGATCTTTCGGGTCGATGCTTCGAGCCATCTCGAGAAATTTCCTGGCCTCGTCAAGTTCCCCATCCTTGAGATGGAGGTATGCGAGGTTGCTTACCAGTGTAATATTATCATCATCGAGGTCTACTGCAGTATTGAGGTAGGTCTTGGCAAGTTCTGCTTTCCCTGTTTCAATGCTGCAGAGCGCAAGTTCGTTATAGATATCACTGCTTCCTTTTGTCCAAGCAAGGGCTTGTACCAATGCTTCTTCAGCTTCCTGGAAGCGCGATAGGCGTCTAAGTGCCCAGCCTTTGAGAAACCATGCATTCCAGACCTTAGGGTTGTCCTTGATATAGGATGCCAAAAGTTCCAGTGCTTTCTCTTCATCATTCATCTGGATTGCATCATAGGCCTGCATGAGGTTTGCATCATCATTGAGCTTGGTTTTGATATCTTTCATGATGTTCATGACATGCTTTTTTTTCTCGCCTTCTTCAGCAAGCTCAAGATATTGTTCAAGGTATTCCCCAGCGAGTTCTACATTCCCTTGGTAAAGGTGGAAGAATCCAATTTCGCTATAGAGCGAGGCATCTTCACCTACTACTTCCAGCCCTTCATGCAGGATGTTGATCATCTTCTGCTGATAGAGATCATAGACCTCGCCTTTCTCACTATCCTGGATAGCCATCCTGCTGTAGAGAGTGGCCAAGTTGATGAACGAAGTACTTTGTGGTGCAAGTCGAATCACCGAGAGGAAGAGTTCTTCGGCAAATGTGTAGTTGCCTTTCTTTTCTTGGGCTATTGCAGCCAGGGTAAGCTCCTCGGGAGCGTCTGGTTGGACTGCAAGTACGAAATCACGGTAGTACGACGCATGTTCGTGCTCCCAATTGAAGGCGATGATTTTCAACATTCCGGCAACAATCAACTCAATAGATATATCGGTCGTTGCATCGATCTTGGTCTTCCCGTCGGGAAGTTGGACCGGAATCTTGATGGAACTATCGATATGGAAATCACCAATGTCTCGTTCCATCGAGGAGGGGAGGGAGATGAAGATACAATGCTTCAAAGGATCTTGTTGTTCTGGCATGGATTATTTATTCCTGTATGCAAGAGAAAACCTGCGGTGCCGTACCCGGAGATTGCTCTTGAACCTTAGGTTCAAGTGGGAAACCAGTTTGGCTGAAAATTCTGTTCCGTTAAACTCCCAAGGAAGTTGGATCAATGCAAATCAGCTATGCCGCATCCCGTTTGTGTACGTTGAGCCAAGAGACTATGGCTCCAGGCGCACACCGCAGGAAAATAACTTGTCAAATATCAGAGCAGGTGTCTGCTACACCTACATCGTACAATAAGAACCCACTTTGTAAAAGGGGGCATAGATAATAAAACGGGACCCGTGGGCCCCGTTTACGACAGTGTCCAAACACTTGGACAAGGATCAGAGAGAGGGACTGTCCTCAAGAAGGGCATCCAGATCGACTTCCTCATCAATGAGGGCATCACCACTGGTAAATCCATCTGCGGTTTCCAACTCAATCTGAGCATCATCTAGGAGGGGGACGTCATCCAGTCCTTCGATGGTAGACAGATTGTCCATGGCGTTTGCAATACTATCTTCAATAAGTTTGTTGCTCGTCTGGAAACTCTCAACGTACTCTTCAAGCTCAGCATTGTGTGCATGTACCAAATCAAACTTTTCCTGCAACTCTTCCTTCTCCTTGCGGAGCATTGCAATCAGGCCTGCAGCCTTCTTGGTTCGCAGTTCAAGCATTTTTACCGAATCGACAACTGACATGGTTCCTCCTTACAGCGTTTGGACGATTTGCCAGGAGTTAGTTCTCCAAGGCAACCTTGACCTGTGCAACGAGAGCAGAGAATGCAGCCTTGTCTTCAATAGCCATATTGGAGAGGGCCTTTCTGTTGATCTCGATGTTGGCAAGTTTCATACCATGCATGAACTGGGAGTAGTTGAGACCCTCAGCGTGCACAGCTGCGTTGATTCTTGCAATCCAGAGCTTGCGGAAATCCCGCTTTCGCTCTTTACGACCGCGATAGGCATACTGCCCAGCCTTTGCAACTGCGTCTTTTGCAACACGGTTGTTTGTGCTTCTGCGACCATAATAACCTTTGGCCAGCTCAAGAATCTTCTTTCTTCTGTCTTTGTGTTTCGTTCCGTCTACTGCTCTAGGCATATCCCACCCTCCTTACGCGTATGGAAGCATCGATTTAGCTCGTTTTGCTTCCATGTCTGCTAGGATTCCAGTTGCACGCAGGTTGGCCTTGCGCTTGCTGCTCTTCTTGGTGAGGATATGGCGAAGACCCTGCTTTTTATAGCGGACCTTTCCAGTTCCAGTCACACGGTACCGCTTTGCAGCGGATTTTCTTGTTTTCATCTTGGGCATTGTATTGCACCTTCCATTCTTGCGCTCGCAAGGAACAAGAACCCCTTGGAGCTGCATATTCACCATCCCATGCGGGATACTGTTACTAATTCTTTTTCTTGCCCGATCCAGAAGCACTCTTGGAGGGACTGACGATCATACTCATCATCCTTCCTTCCATCATCGCTCCTCGGTCAAGGTTGTACCCTACACCATTTTCGGTGAGCTGGGCAAGTATCTTGTCCAGGACAACCTTACCCAATTCAGTATGGGCAAGTTCACGGCCACGGAAGCGTATGCTTACCTTGACCTTGTTCCCTTCGTCGAGGAAGTCACCGATGAACTTTGATTTGGTCTCAAGATCGTGTCTTTCGATCTTGGGCTGCATCCGGATTTCCTTCATCTTGATGATGTTCTGGTTCTTTTTGGCTTCTCTCATGCGCTTTTCTTGCTCATAGCGATACTTACCATAATCAAGAATCTTGCAAACCGGTGGTCTTGCATTTGGAGAAACCTCTACCAAGTCCAACCCCTGTTCATCTGCAAATGCGACAGCGTCATAGACGCTCATGATACCTTTTTGATTGCCATCTGCATCAATGACGAATACTTCTCGTGCACGGATCTGTTTATTGATCCTCAAATCCTTTGTAGCCAATCGAGCTCCTTTGTTTTCGGTGAAAACCATATCGTTGAAGGTAAGTCAGCCTAAAGGGCCGACGCAAAACAATATAACACATGCCTAGGAAGCGTGTCAAAGTATCTCCCCTAGGCAATATGCGAAAAAGGCCACCAGGGTTTCCAGTGGCCTTTTGAGAACTATAGAAACTTACGCGTGATTGGCAGAACCAAGCACGTTGATGTTCTTGTGCATGTACATCTTCTTCAGCTCATCGCGAGCAGGTCCGAGATACTTACGGGGATCGAACTCTCCGGGTTTCTCTGCCATGGTCTTGCGAATAAGAGCGGTCATTGCAAGTCTTCCATCACTGTCGATGTTGATCTTGCATACAGCACTCTTTGCTGCCTTGCGAAGCTGTTCCTCAGGAATACCAACGCTGTCCTTGAGCTGTCCACCGTACTGCAGGATCATGTTTACATACTGCATGGGAACAGAGGAAGAACCATGGAGTACAATGGGGAAGCCTGGGAGCTGTCTCTCAATTTCTTCGAGGATGTCGAAGCGAAGCGGAGGTGGAATAAGCACTCCTTCCTCGTTGCGGGTACACTGGCTGGGCTCAAACTTATTTGCGCCGTGGCTTGTTCCGATGGAGATGGCAAGGGAGTCACAACCGGTGCGGTTGACAAAATCCACAACTTCTTCGGGCTTGGTGTAGTGGCTTACTTCAGCAACGACATCATCTTCGATGCCGGCGAGCACGCCAAGTTCACCTTCAACCGTTACGCCACGCTCGTGTGCATACTCTACCACTTTCTTGGTGACTGCAATGTTCTCTTCATAGGGGAGGTGGGAACCATCAATCATGACAGAGGAGAAACCATTGTCAATACATTCCTTGCAGGTTTCAAAGCTGTCGCCGTGGTCAAGGTGCAGGACAATGGGAATCTCACAACCGAGTTCCTTGGCATATTCACCAGCACCGCGGGCCATGTTTCTCAGCAGATTGATATTGGCGTAGTCTCGAGCGCCTTTGGAAACCTGAAGAATTACTGGGGACTTGGTCTCAACACAAGCCTGAATAATTGCTTGAAGTTGTTCCATGTTGTTAAAATTGTAGGCAGGAATTGCATACCCACCCTTGATAGCCTTTGCGAACATGTCTTTGGTATTTACCAGACCAAGTTCTTTATAGGATGTCATAGGTTACTCCTTGTATGATGGTAGGTTCTTTTCGTTACAAATGTAGCCAATATGCTGAAAGTGGTCAACCAGTATTCACTTGTTTCTTGACTGCAGGCAACACGATTGGTACAGTTTCGGGCATGAATAGAAGGATTGTGTTGCCCTTGTCTCTTGTGTTGTTGCTCATTGCAACAATCTTGGTGTTCTCTATCTTCTTGCCCCGGGTAACCTTTCTTGTGGATGTTCCCTACAGTAAGACTGTGCTATCTGTGCAGAGACCCAAACTCTTCTTTTCTCTTTTACAATCAGGATATATCCTCACGGTTGAAGAAGTTTCTCTTACGACGGAACCTGGGAAGTTGTTGGATGAAGTAGATGAGAGAAGCCTGTTTGTCATTGCTTCCCCTTTGGTGAGTTCGAAACTGAAAAACACCGATGTTCCTCCATATCTGGTAGGCCAAGGCAGAAGCACCGACCAAGCTCGTGCTTTTCAACGATTTTGGCTTATTGATGATGAGACCATGCTCAACGATTTGAAATACCCTGACCTGCTTACTGCATTGGTAGGGGATGAAGATGTAGAACGCTTCTCTCATTATTTCCCCAGTGATTTAGTGTTCATCAAAGGAAGCGAAGAACATGGTAGTCAATTTGCTGACCGTATGGCTCTCACACTGCAGGACCGCAAGGTGATAACAGTGGTTGCCCCATCCCTCGACTCTTGGGCAATACCCTTGCTGCAGGATGCTTCCATGCAATGGGTGGTCCCTGCAGAGTATCTGTCCATGATCCCTCCAGAGCAGCAAAGTGGGGTACTGGTACCAGATCTTGTAGCTGGGGTAAAGGCATTATTGGCAGAAAAGGATGAGATCTACATACTCAAGTGGAGGATGATCAAGCTCTAAGGAAGGAATGGAAGTTGGTTTTTACTTGCTGATTCAGGTCAGTTAGCTCAATACCCCGCAATTCTGCCGCAAATCGGTATATATGTTCCATATTTAAGGGAGTATTCACTCTTCCTCTCATGGGATTCGGGCTGAGATAGGGGCTGTCAGTCTCCAGAAGAATCCGCTCAGGGGGCATCTGCTTAAAGAGTTCCTGCATTGTCCTGTTTGCCTTGTAGGTTAAAGGTCCTGCGAAGGAGAGAAAGAATCCTTTATGGATGGCGAGCTTTGCAAGCTCCTCGCTCCCTTGGAAACAGTGAAAGACTCCCTGTCTGGAGAAGCCACGACTTCTCAGCAGTGTGATGAACTGCTCGTCTGCTTCACGGTTGTGAAAGATTACGGGGAGATTTCTCTGTTCTGCTATTTCAATTTGTGAGAGGAGAAGCCCTTCCTGTGCAGTTTTGGTCCCGTAGTCCCAGTGATTATCCAACCCAATCTCACCAATGGCCACTGCATTGTTTTCCTCGAGCTGTTTCTGCATTGTTTCCAGCTGGATCTCCACAGATGGTTCCCCTTCTTTCACTCCCCATGGCCCGATACCCCCACTCAGATACACAAAGGGGTAGGACGCAAAGCGCTTAGCCCGCGCAGTCAGGTCATCGGCTTCAAGTCCAATGTCGATGCCTTCCATGGAGTGTTCCTGCATGGTGTTGAGAAGGGAATCAACCTCGATGCCTTTTCGCTCGATGGACAATAGATGGAAGTGAGAATCGATCATATGAAGGGGTAGTGTCTGCATATGCTCTGTTATAACGCAGCCCAAACATTGTTGCAAGGTAGTAAAATATCCCATGGTCCGCCAGCATAACTCATGGTACACTCACTACATGAATACCGTTGCAGTTGTTTTCTATTCACTGGAAGGTCATACAAAGTATTTGGCAGAGCAGCTCGCCGAAAGATTAGGTGCTGATCTTTTCCAGATACATCCAAAAAGAAAATATCCTACTAAAGGATTCCTCAAGTTTTATCGAGCAGGTAGAGATGCCAGCCTTAAATGGAAGGTTGCATTACAACCACCGGTTCCTGTACTTGAGAGCTACGGTACGGTTTTGATCTGTACACCTATCTGGGCAGAGACCACCAGCGCTCCCATGTACTCCTTTCTCAGACAGACTGATCTTACTGCCAAGAGAGTGTTTTTCATCGCAACTTGTAGCGGAGGACCAGCAAAACGATGCTTCCAAAGAATGCGAAAAACCGCCAAAGGAGCATCTATCCTGGGTGAGGAACGATTTGTACATCCAAGTGAAGAAACAGTGGAGCGTGATGAAGCGCAGATTGCGTCAATTTGCAATATAGTTAATGAGCATAGCAAAGCCTTGTGAGGAGGGGTTGCATGGATTTTGATGTTCTGGTAGTTGGGGGTGGACTGAGTGGATTGAGTGCTGCTTCCTTGCTTGCAAAACGGGGATTGAAGGTAGCTGTTGTCGATAAGGCAACCCATCCAGGGGGAAGCTGTGGATCTTTCCGTCGTGATGATACACTCTTCGACCAAGGCTCCTCTATGCTTTTTGGTTGGGGAGAGAAGGGATTCAATGCCCATCGGTTCCTTTTCAACTGCCTGGAAGAACCCATAGACATCATTCAGCATGAGTTGCTTTACTGTATTCATTTTGGCGATACCAAGGTGAGATTCTTTCCCAACATTGAACAGTTCATTGAAGAGCTCATTCCCCTCTTCCCTGATGAGGAACAGAACCTGAGAAGGTTTTACCATGATATGGAGAAACTCTATACCCATGTAATGGTGGAGAATCCTTCTTACACCACTCCTGATGAAGTGGATAGGAAAGCAGCGCTTGAGTCTATGCGTCACCATCCGATTTCCTACATCAGGTTTCTTTCGTACTTGAATAAGAGTGCAAGATCACTTCTTTCGAAATATTTTTCCAATCCAAAGATTTTCAACTTCTTCGATAAGCTCACCAGTACCTACTGCTACACCACTGTAGCAGAATCTCCTGCAATCCTCTCATCAGTCATGTTTGTCGATAACCATGTCGGGGGTAGTTATTATCC
>NZ_JAEKNT010000078.1 GCF_016406725.1 Sphaerochaeta sp. S2
GTTGACTCCTTCGAGCATAACGAAGCATTGAGACCTGGTCGATGCGGTATTTCGTGAACATCAGCTCGATTGCAGCGGGATAATCACCTTTGGAAAGCATCAGATTCTTGTTTGCAAACAGATCAACTAGTAATTTTTCCAAAGGCACCTGATACCGTTCGCGGTCAGACTTGGGAGCCTCTGTGACCAGATGGTTGATGATGATCCGATCATTAGTACCGTACCGCAGTATCTCTTGGGCTTTGGGTTTCAATAACACCTTGCCTGGGAATTTTTCTGTAAGCATGGAGAACACAAAATCACCACAGCCCTTCTCCACTTCAAGGAAGATCTGATTGTGAGCCAGCTGGTGATTGAAGAACTCATTGAGCCAGGACAACTCCCAAACCCTATAGGAAAGTAGTGGAAACTGCTTTTGCATATAATCGATCACCTGCTGGGCTGCATGAGAATATACCCCGGTGAAGATACCTTTCTTCGACTCTTTATCAACTTTCTTGTATTGATTGCGTCCAATCCTAACTATCAATCTGGAATTGCGCAAGGTTCCTATTAAATATCTGAGCTGTGTCTCCTTGAATGAGGGCTCGATAATCCTAGCTGCACGTAGAATCTGCTGTCTCGTACACGTGCCATCAGGTAAATTTCGAATGATTGCATGCTTGTTCATACTCACCACCTCCTGAGCCATTTCGGCAAATTTTTATTTTTTTGCCGTTCTGGCTTTTTTTAAAGGAATCATCTCTACAGAAAGCATGTGTGCGATCTTTCCCCACTCTTTACATGTCATTGTTATCCACTCTGCTTGCTGAGCCTCTTCACAGTCTCAGCACTGACATGAAGAAAGCAGGTGGTGGATAAGAATGATTCTATAACGCTTGGGATGTTACCTGGGTTTGGTACCAATCACCACCTGAGACTCATGATACTCTCACCTTCAATGGAGAATGAAGTGATCTGTCCGTCTATTCTCAAGTGTACCTGCTTCGTTTCATCAGTCGGGTTATGAATAACCACAACATAGGAATTATCTGGGTTCTTCCATGCGGTAGCTTCAAGTTCATTGGTATAAAGAGAGTGGGCAATACGGACAGCTCCCGGGGAGATTGAACGACTGAAGTGTCTGATGTAGTAGTACGACAAACGCTTCTGGTAGGTACCATCCTCCAAATTGCAGAGAATGGGGGAATCACAATAATTACCCACATGATTAGGACCACCATTGGTATCGAGGACCATATTCCAGTCGAGCCAGATATGGGCACCATGATCAAGGTCCCCGATGATCTGATGGGCATAATGCTTTGCATGGGCAATCTGTGCATCACTGGAGAAGGCAGAGTACTCGATACACCCTTCTGAGAAGATAAGCAACAGTTCAGGATACCTGGAAGCAGTCAGGGAAACCTGTTCGAAGTGGTCTCCACTGTACCAGTGGAAGGATGCTGCCCCAACCATCTGAGAAATATCTTCTCGATAAACCTCCCCTACCCGTTCAAAGAGCCGCTCCCTGTTATGATCCCATATGGTTATTATGGGAGGTACTTCCAATTGGGCAGTTCTGAGTGCTGGAGAGAGGGATTCCAGGATGAAATCATGTTCTTCTTCTGCGCTGAAGAGACAGGAGTCCCACATCTGTGATGCATTCGGTTCGTTCTGTAC
>NZ_JAEKNT010000079.1 GCF_016406725.1 Sphaerochaeta sp. S2
ATATGATACCGAATTGTTCATCAATCAAACGTATCTGTTCAGAAGTAAGTGCCCGAATTTCCCCTGATCTCATCCCAGTGTATGCTGCCAAAGCAGTTGCAAGATATGGCTTTAACCCAATTCTTACTAATCTAGGTCGCTCAACAAGAGTCTTATTTGGACCTCTAGTTTTCCATTGTTCAGTGACACCCACGGTCCCTTTTATGTACAAGTAATCGAGGATCTTTTGGATTTCAGAGACTGTATAGATCCCTCTTTGTTGATAGGTGTTTGCTATTACCTCAACACCATCCATTGGATTATGGGCCACCCATTTCTTCCTAGTCGCTTCTTTAAGTGGAACTGACATGCTTTGTACAACTCTTTTAATGGTTGCATTTGAAAGTCTTCCCTCATCCAATAGCGTATCAATCACTTTTTCAATATGGTTCGCCGTGACCTCATGCAAGTTGAGTCTAGATGGTAGATTTGGTTGAGCATGTTTCTTAAAACATCCCAGCATATTCATTGCATAGTCTTTTCCAATACTATTTGGCGACTTCTGGTTTCGTCTTCGTATATATTCAGATCTATCAAAATCCCAGAAATCGAGGACATAGTCAGCAAAGTTCTTTGTATCACGGTCGAGATTGATCAACCCATCAGCTATTGCTCGTTCAACTATAGCATATGCTTCTTTTTCTCTGGTGACAGGAAGTCTGCTACTGATGCCAATCTTTCTCCGCAACAGCTCTACACTTGTAGAAAGCAATATTTTCCTGGAATCATTCGGGTCAGTAAAATTGACATAGAAGTAACTGCGTTTGGCTTTTTTCCGCTTCGTGAGATAGTAGTTCATACTCTTTTCTACTCCATAAAACTCACTGTTCATATAGCCTCTGCATACCCCTTTACATACCCTTTTGGGTTTTTACGTCAATATTCACCGACAAAAAAAGCAACTAACTCTTTACGGTAGAGTTAATTGCCTAATGGGCGCGATTGGGTTTGAACCAACGACTTCTACCGTGTGAAGGTAGCACTCTCCCGCTGAGTTACGCGCCCGAATTACTCTGACTATAATACGGAAATAATCTCTTGCTGTCCAGTGGGTATTTGGGTTTTATGTGGGAGAGTAATGTAGATAATTTTTTATATATATACTATACTCATAGTATTCAAAAATAAATGAGGGAATTATAATGGAAACACTGGTAATTGGTAGCAGAGTCTCATCAGACGTGGATGGACTGAACTGCTTTCTCTTTGATGAACGAATGGGAATTATGACCTATCACTCAGGTTCAATGAAAATAGAACAACCAACATTCCAGTGTTTTGATACTGAGAGAAAAATTCTTTACAGCGTCAGTGAGAC
>NZ_JAEKNT010000080.1 GCF_016406725.1 Sphaerochaeta sp. S2
GCCAGAAGGATGTCATTACTACACTGAAAAGACAGTACAGCAGGCTTGTCTCCCAGGAAGAAGTGCTTCGCTTGACGGTGAAGGAGAAGCTAGTGCTCTCCTCACACCTGGCTCACTAGAACAACTGTTCCTGACCGCTAAATCCCGCTTGGGCATGGAGCACCAGTGCTCCGTGTCCGGGGTGTTTAACAGGATTGAAGGCCTTCATGAAATCATAGTAGGATCCCTCTGTGTGGTAGCTTACCTTGCCTTTCAGTTGATATGACTTACCTTCCTCTGTAATAAAAAGCACGGATGCTTTTGTCCCCGTATCAATATTATGCTTCGTCTTGTCGAAGTAGTTGTTGGCTATGACAATTTCATTATCCTGATAGAGATCAGTACAGGTTGCGTAGATGCTGTTTGGCATCCCTTGCTCGTCAACGGTAGTAAGTACAATAGCTGGCTGTTTATTCTTCCAAGCCTCAATGATTTGTTTTGGTAACATGATATATCCTCCAATATCCCATACTATGCTCCTTGCCTATCGCATACAAGCATATTAGTATCAACACAAACAATTCCTTGCTGAGGAGGCTTGCATGGCAACAGTGAACTATCGACACTTCCTCAAAGATGTCTTGATCTGCAGCTTGGGAGCCTATGGAGGACCAGAGGCACATTTCGGCGTCTTCCTCGACCACCTTGTGACCAAGAAGCACTATCTAGAAGAAGAGGACCTTGTAGAACTTCTTGCCCTTAACAGCATACTCCCAGGCCCGACCAGCACGCAGACCATTGTCTCGGTCGGCTACCGAATTGGAGGCCCACTCCTTGCATTCTTCACCTTGATGGTCTGGGCATTACCAGTAGTGCTGATCATGACTGCACTGTCATTTCTCTATCAGATACTTGAGGAGTTGCAGATATCCGGCAAAATTCTCCGTTTTATCGGCCCAATGGCGGTTGGATTCATTGTTCTCGCTGCCTATCGTATCGGGAAAAAAGTGTTGATCGACAAAACCAGTTACGTACTCTTTATGCTGGGTGCTGTTACTACCTATTTTATTCGCTCTCCCTGGATTTTCCCCTTGGTACTCATCATTGGGGGAATCAGTTCTGTGCTCAGCAGCAGGGAAACAGACTTGTTCCAGAAAACAAAACTCAATCCCCCTTGGCATTACCTTGTATGGTTTGCGTGCCTTGCTGTGGGATCAC
>NZ_JAEKNT010000081.1 GCF_016406725.1 Sphaerochaeta sp. S2
GCAATAAGACCGGTAGAGTCTTTTTCCAGTGAGGACATCAAGCAAATCCGTAATCGAGTCGGCTTGAGTCAGGTCCTTTTTGCATCTTCCCTTGGTGTATCCAAGAAAACAGTCGAGGCTTGGGAGCGAGGGAGAAATACTCCAGAAGGCCCCTCCCGCCGTCTACTTCAGTTGATCAGAGACAATCCTGAAGTGATTAAACAATACATGATCAAAGCTTAAGAGGTGCATCAGAACCACTTTCAATCTACAAACTTGATATCCGACTGGCCCTCTCAATGGCCGAAGCAAGCAGGGGTAGAGCGTCTTTGATCTGCGCACGGTTTGGAAGACACTTCTTGATCAAGTCTCACAAGATCCATCTCTCAAACTGTGTGGAAAATGTGAAAATCCTTCCTGGTAACGATAGTGGTCTGTTATGGTCTCATTGATTGTCTACAATCAATGATGGCATCAATAAACACGCTATTTTCAAAAACCGAGAAAACCGCCTTGTACCTTTTAGCGAAAACAACCCGTCTGTATTTACCGCTGGGTAATCCAAGATCCTCTTCCAGTTGGAATTGGAAGGGATTATCCTTCAACGCAACAAGAACAGAACAGAACTCATTTCTCAATACTTTGGCAGCAGGGATACTCACTTGGGCAAGGAATCTTACGTGACTGACAAGCATTTCATCGGCTTTTCTGGAGACAATAACTTCATACCCCATATTTGGCTTCTGCCTCTGCCACAATCAAGTCAAAATCCTTAAGGATTTCATCTCCACTTCTGCCGACATACCCGTTTATACGTTCATCTTCTGCAACAAGCAAATCTGCATACAATGAATTTTCGGAGGCCAGAGACAAACTCAATGGCACTGACTTTTCCCTCACAATCTGATGAAGAAGCATGTTGAAGGTTCCATTCAGTGTCATTCCAAGTTGATTGAGGATTTCCTCGGCCTGAGCCTTGAGTTCCGTATCCGTTCTCAAACTGATTGTTGTACTAGCCATAGAGTTTCTCCCTATTGAAATTCTATCATTCCCAAGTGATGTAGGCAATACAATGCACATACATTGCATAGGGTAATCAGCCAATTATTACCGAAGATCAAGAAAATCCCATAATCATCTACAACTGATTGCTGGTTTGGCTTTGTTTGGATGGGAATTTCCCCCAGGTATATGTAGTATCGTACTACAAATTTTGCAGGATAAGCTTCTACAATTAATATTTAGATAAGAAAGTGCTTGTTTTAGGGTGCTTTGGGCAAGTTTTTAAGTATCTGAAATCAATGTTCACAACTTAAGCCCAACTCTCCCAAAATCTTAACAATTTGACTTGTGATTATGATGAAATTGGGTCTTTCGCTTGTTTTCTGCCCTTGGTACTGTCCGCCCTGGTTTTATGGGGCAGACGAATTTCTCCGCCCTCTGAATAATCTTATTCATCCGCAATGTCAGGGTCTTCGGAGTTTTTGCTGTAAGCGCATAAATG
>NZ_JAEKNT010000082.1 GCF_016406725.1 Sphaerochaeta sp. S2
GGTCAGATGAGTGAAACAAGTCTGGAAAAGTTTATGATCAGTTTTATGAATCACGAATTTGATATTCTGTTGTGCACAACGATTATTGATACAGGCTTGGATATAGTCAATGCCAATACCATCATTATTGATGATGCAGATAAAATGGGACTTTCTCAATTGTATCAGTTAAAAGGTAGAGTCGGAAGATCCAATAGACTGGCTTATGCTTATTTAACCTATAAAAAAGATAAAGTGCTTGCAGAAGTAGCTGAAAAGAGATTGAAAGCCATTAAAGAGTTCACCGAACTCGGTGCGGGTTTCAAAATCGCGATGCGAGACTTAGAGATTCGTGGTGATGGTAATCTACTCGGTTCGCAGCAACATGGGCATATTGCTGCAATTGGATATGACCTGTATTGTAAAATGCTAGAGATTGAAGTGAATAAAGTGAAAGGTATTTTTGTTGAAGAGCCACTTGAAGTAACTATTGACTTCAAAGTGTCTGCATTTATTCCAGAATCTTTTGTAACGGATCAGCAATACAAGTTAGAACTTTATAAAAAGATATCTTCTATTCGAAACCAAGAGGATGCCTTCATGATAGAGGAAGAAATTGAAGACCGTTTTGGATCGATTCCGACCGTGATTTACAATCTTTTGTCAGTCTCTCTGATTAAAGGGTTGTGTCAGTCTTTAAAAATTAAAACGGTTACGGACTTCAAGGACAAGTGTGTTCTCGAATTTGCAGATAAAGAAAAACTTGATTTAGAACTCATCAGTGATATTGGTATATTGTTTAACAGAAATGTGACCTTTGAGTTCGCGAAAGTACCAAATATGGTTTTTAGATATTCAAAGAGAGATTTGATCAATGAAAAGAGATTAAAAGAATTAGAGACATTTTTATTAAAAATCCATAACATAAAAAAAGAAAAACTACCCTCGCTGAATTAGGTAGTGTACAATGATGTAGTTAAAGGAGAAAAATATGAAAAAGTATATATTATTGTTACTCATGCTGTTCTTAGTAGGCTGTAGTAATGACCCAAATGAAGGGAATACAAACGGAGAGGCTGAAACCGTTGTAGAAGAAGTGAAAGATACTGTTGCAAATGTTAATGGAGAAAAGATTTCTTTAGAAACATTTACAAAATACTATGCAATGCAAAGCTATGATTTTGAAAAAGAATATGGTGAAGGTGTTTGGAGTATTGAACAAGACGGTAAGACCATGAAGGAAATTCGACAGGAACAAACGATTAATTATCTTGTGAGAATTTCTTTAGTAGAAAAATATATTATGGAAAAAGGATTTGAAGTAGATGAAGCGATTATAGAAGAAGCTTACAATAAGTACATGGATTCTATTGCAACAGATGAAGAAATCAAAGCCTACTTTGAAGTCAATGATCTGGACAAAACCTTCTTAAAAAGATTCTTAAAGGATCAATATTATTT
>NZ_JAEKNT010000083.1 GCF_016406725.1 Sphaerochaeta sp. S2
CTGTAATTGGGTGGGGGTTGGTTCACTTGTCGTCTAAAACTTTGGAACCAACCCCTCTTGTTTTCTTGCAGCCTGGACTATACCACAAAGACAGGCAAGAAATCCCCTTCCTGTGCTAATGTGACAAAATCCCTTCCGTTATCTCAAGACATTATCACTTCCCAATGAGAATATTCTATCCAATTTTAACAGTTGCGTTGAGGATTAAACAATAGTACTATAGCTATGAGTGAATTTAATTGATTATAAGGTGTGATTTTATATGCGACTTTTATATGATTCTAAATCAAAAGAATCAATCCTTGACTTTGCTAGGAAACTTGAAGGTTTTTCGGTTGCTGAAGCTCTTGATAAAGATAAAATGTATGGTGGTAGTTTAGTAACCGAGGGGATGGAAATTCCTGAGAAAACGTATTCAGGAAAAGGTGGATTTGGTAATTATTTAGAAGAAGTATACTTCGGAACAGTTAATAACTCCTTTTCTAGAGCCGATTTCGAAGAAGCCGGGTTAGAACTAAAAACAGCGCCTTTGAAAAGGCTTGCAAATGGACAAGTTCGTGCAAAAGAACGAGTTGTCCTTGGATTAATGGATTTTATGAGTATCGTTAATGAATCCTTCGACAGTTCTCATTTTCTAGAAAAGAATCATATTATCCTGCTTGTATTCTATTTCCATGATTCAATTAAAGATTTTTGCAATCTAGATATCCCTCTGGTTGATATTTGGGATTGTATTAGAGAAGATGGAGCACAAATTAGGGAAGATTGGGAACTCATCGTTAACAAGGTCAGAGAAGGACGAGCACATGAAATCTCCGAAGGGGACACCCTTTACTTAGGGGCATGTACAAAAGGATCTACAAGAGACAAGTCTCAGAGAACCCAACCCTATTCGGAATTATTGGCTCATGCTAGAGCCTTCTGTTTTAAAGTTCAGTACGTAAACCATATTTACCAAGTTCTAAAGAATCGAAAAAAGAACCGAGAGATTTCATATTTCCATATAGATAAACGTCCAGATGCAGATCTTGGCCAGGTTATCCAAAAAAGGTTTCATCCATATATTGGAATGGACACCCAAAAGATCTGTTCTCTTGTTAACATGCCCTATACCCCGAAGATTAAAAATTTCTATGCATTGTTGGCAAAACAAATTCTTGGTGCCACAAAAAATCAACAAATTTATGAGTTCCAAGCAGCCGGTATACAAATAAAAACAATTCGAATTGAAGCAAATGGAAAGTGTAAAGAATCAATGTCATTCAAACAAATTCGATATAAAGAAATTATTACTCAAGAATGGGAGGATAGTGATTTCTATCTTGAGCTTACAAGCAAATTCTTTTTTATCGTCTTCAGACACAATAATCCTACTGAGCCTTATAGACTTGAAAGTGTATTTTTATGGAATATGCCGGAAAAGGACCTTCGAGTTGTAGAACAGGTTTGGCAAGATACTAAACAAAAAATTGCAGACGGTATCTATGATAACTTTTTCAAATCAAGCGAAGATATGATTGCCCATGTCCGTCCTCATGCTCGTGATTCCTATGATCTTATGCAGACGCCTCAAGGGACAATGGAGAAGAAAAAGAGTTTCTGGCTTAATAGAAGTTACATCAACAGCATACTTATAGGAAAATGATATACGGGATGTTTCATTTGCAAAAACTAGAAACTCCACCTATCTATAATAGTTTAAAATCCTTACCATACTTGAGTAACATTAACCCCATCTTTTCAATCAGTCCAACAACTAATGCATTACCCATACAAAAATAACGCATTCTAAGGGGCATTCCGGTAGCGGTCCAACCTGGTTCGAATCCGTCAAGTTTTTCACACTCTTGAGGGGTAAGTAATCGCAAACGATTTGTATGAGGATCTCGTATTACGTGAGTAGACCGGTTTTTTGTAGATTCAGAGGTAAGCATCGTCCTACTTGGGCGATCAAGAAATTCTGGAAAAGGAATCGCTCCTTCGGTGTAATTATACTCAAAACCATCCCTTGTTTTTCTGACCTCTCTTTTTGAACCCTTCATATATTTCCACTTTTCTAAATCTTGATCATCTAAATAAAAAGATTCATCTACTTCTTTATCAAGAATATCACCGAGAGTACGTCCACCTTGAACATGAATTGGGACCGTATGAAGATGGAAACACCTAAAATCGTAACTAAACCCTGAATTACTGAAAAGCGTTGAAAATTCGTTTGTGATCTTTACTAAATCTTCAGGTATATCAACTTGATGCAGGGGTTTATCCTGTTCAACTGGGAAAGCTTGTGCAAAGAATCCTTTTTTGAGTAGGACACTTTCAGCATCAGACGTATATAATGAAGAAACTTTTTCATTTGTTTTCGACGCAAATATAAAGGTTCTCCTCCTTCGTTGAGGAAATCCATAGTCTGCCGCATTAATGACACGCCATTCAACTACATATCCAAGTGCATTCAAGCATGACAATATTATCGCGAAGTCTCTTCCTCTTTGATTCGCTGGTGATTTAATCAATCTATCTACATTCTCTAGCAAAATGAATTGTGGCTCTTTCGCTTCAATGATTCTCCGTATTTCCCACCAGAGTATCCCTTTCTTTCCCTGAATTCCTTTTGCTAGAGTTGCTGCTACAGAATAATCTTGGCAGGGGAACCCTCCAACAAGTAGAGTATGGTTAGGAATATCTTCAGCTTTTACTTGGGCAATATCCTCATTTGAATGGATACCAGTTGTAAAATGTGAAGTATAGCAATCAAAGGCCCATTGGTTCTTCTTACCTGGTTCCCATTGATTTGCAAAAACAACATCCCATTTGCCAGCTGCTTCTAGCCCAACTCGAAACCCACCTACACCAGCAAAAAGCTCAACAACACTATATTTTTTCTTATTAGACATAGAACCACCAAATGTTAATCATATTGTAATCAGTATACTCAATCTGAGCTAATCGATCTAGTGGGAATATCGAATTTTATCAAAGTTTGTTTATGATACTATTAAGGTTATTTAATAGAACTCAGATGACTTTCACACTTTCAGCAACAATCTCTAGGAATTCATTCTTTCCAAGTCTAATCCCAGATTCAACTAGACGATCTTGTCGCTCATCGAAAAGTCTTTTCAGTACAGGTTTCTGCTCTTGTCTTATCCCATTATGTAGAAGTCTATGACATGTCGGACATAAAGAAATAATATTTGCATATACATCTAAGCTCACATTAAAATGGGCCTGCAGATTCATGGGTATTAAATGGTGTCCTTCCATATATGGAGTCCTATATTTCCTCGAAGTAAAAGTAGAATGAGACGTATTTGATTCACATAGAAACTTTTCAGATAATAATACTTGCCGGACTATTACACGATCTCTACTCGGAACTTCTTTTGCATAAACTTTTTTATTATAATGAATAGGGATAGGACAATCTATTAAAGAGAGTGGATTCGGTACTGCATCAAATTTTTGACCTTCGACGAATTCCATATAACGATGTAATCCTGCAGTATACATGCGGTTACCTCGCTCATCTAAGTCAATAAATTCTTGATTGCTCTTTAAAATATCTTCAATTCGCTTTAAATCATAATATGAATCAATATCATAAAGAGTCTCTTCAAATTCTAGATACCCCAGCTGATGAAGTACCTGACTTATTTTCCTCATTGATTCTTGGTAGTGTCGTGCTGTCGAAGCTTTCTTTTTGCGAATCTCCACTAGATATCTTTCAAAGTATTCTTGTTGCATATGTTTCACTTCCCTCAGTAAGTCTACAATACATCCAGGGTAATGCAACCACAATCATCAACTCAGAGGACATTCTACTTTACAAGAAACCTCCAACAATGAACTGGCTTCTTTCCCTTGCCTTCTCACCATATCCTACCTATACTATGGACATTAGGAGGACATCCATGGACCTATTTGAAGTAGCAATTAAACTGGAACAGGAAGGTATTCAGTTCTATACTGACCTTGCAAAAAAGGCACCAGACGAAGGTTTTGCAAACATCTTCAAGATGCTCGCTGATGACGAAAAGAAACATGAAAGTTATTTCCGTGCCCTACAGAAGAAGAGTGCACCAGTAGCAGTTAATACCACGGTAATAGAAGCAGCAAAGAAAGTCTTCAAGGCATTCGACCCAGATTCATTTCCCTCTGCAACTGATCAGATTCCTGCCTACGAAGAAGCCCTGGCTGTAGAGAAGAAGAGCATAGAGTTCTACAAGGAACAACTTCCACAGGTAACAGATGAAGAAGCCAAGAAAGCTCTCTCGCTTATCCTCTCAGAAGAGAAACGTCACTATGAAGTACTCAAGGAGATGCTTAAGC
>NZ_JAEKNT010000084.1 GCF_016406725.1 Sphaerochaeta sp. S2
ATGTTATGTACCCAAGGAGGGAGCCATTGAAGCCTCCACAATCGATACACATCACCGCCCTCGGCAGTTACGCGCCGCCGAGGGTGGTAACAAATAATGACCTGAGCCATATGGTCGACACGAGTGATGCGTGGATCCAAAGTCACACTGGAATCAGAGAACGACATATTGCTGATGATGAAGAATTGACCAGCAATCTCGCCTATAAAGCCATCGAGGATCTCCTCGCAAGCTACAACCTGGAAGCATCCCATATTGACGGCATTGTCTGTGCGACAGCTACCCCGGACTATCCTGGATTTCCTTCTGTTGCCTGTATGATCGCAGAACAGTTCGGTATTACCGGACCAGCGCTGGATGTGAGTGCTGGTTGCACCGGCTTCATCTACGCCTTGGAAGTCGCCCGTGCCATGATCGCCACAGGTTCCATGAAAAATGCCTTGGTGGTAGGAGCAGAGAAACTGTCAGGTGTAGTTGACTGGAATGACCGAAACACCTGCGTACTCTTTGGAGATGGAGCAGGATGTGCACTGCTTGAATTCTCAGACCAAGAGGAGTCAGGTCTTATCGACACCTTGCTCAAGGCTGAGGCGGCTGGTACCAAGGCCCTGACCATACACCCAGAGAAACATGCCATCGAGATGGACGGCCGAGCGGTCTACTCATTTGCGGTGAGAACAATTGGAGATACCATCCTGGCACTGGTTGAACGAAATAACCTGAATCTGGAATCCATTGATTGGATTGTCCCGCACCAAGCAAACCGAAGAATCATCCAAGCCTGTTCCAAGCGATATGGAATTCCAGAAGAAAAGTTCTATATGAATATCGATCGATTTGCCAACACCTCAGCGGCATCCATCCCCCTTGCACTGAGGGAGATGGACAGAGCAGGATTGCTCAAGAAGGGCCAAAGAATTCTGATGGTGGGATTCGGAGCAGGATTAACCTACGGAGGAACTCTACTTACATGGACGTATTGATAGCACTCTACCCCGGACAGGGGTCGCAGAAACCGAAGATGGCCCTGGATCTCTATGACGCAAGCAAGCAAGTAAGGGATCTCTTTGCTCTTGCAAGTGATGTAAGTGGTCTGGACTTATACCAATTGCTCGCTGAAGGCAGCGAAGAGGAATTGAAACAGACTGTGGCCACACAGCTTGCGGTAACCCTAGCCAGTCGCAGTGCACATCTGAGACTAACCGAGCTTGGATTCTCATTTGCTGCCCATAGTGGGTTCAGCCTTGGCGAGCTTTCTGCCTTTGCAGGAGGCGGCATCCTTGATGATGAAACGCTCTTTTCCTTGATCAACAAACGGGCAGTATTGATGGACGAAGAAGCAAAAAAGATTGAAGAGGTACAGGGAAAACTTGGGATGGCGGCCATCATTGGGTTGGACTATGCAACAGTTGAACAAGCCCTGGAAGAAGCACAAATCCCAGGACTGTATGCTTCCAATGACAACAGCACCACACAGGTGGTTATCGCTGGCTTGCAGGAGAGCATCGCCCAAGGGAAGGAGGTCCTGCAGGCAAAGGGAGCGAGAAGAGTTATTCCCCTGAAGGTCTCCGGCCCATTCCACACCCCCTTCATGGAGGGGGCAACTGAGCCTTTCTCTGCTTTCTTAGAAACGCTCGACTTCAAGAACCCCCATTTCTTGGTAATCTCGAGTGTGGATGGAAATGTGATCAAGGACTCTCAGCAAGCAAAGGAGCATCTGGCAATGCAATTGGCAAAACCAGTGCGCTGGACGGAGGCAATGAAGCATCTCTCTTCCTTGGCACAGGAGAAGCATGCACAGGTAGCTGAAACCGGGTTTGGAACGGTACTCAGCGGGCTTTGGAAGAACAGTAATGCGGAAATCCCTTGCCGAAATCTCGGCAGTGAGGATGCAATCTGGAATTACAAGAAGGAATTGGAATCATGAGTGAAAAGAAACACGCCCTGGTGACCGGAGGGTCACGGGGAATTGGTAGAACAATCATAGAGACATTGCTCAGTGAAGGATACGAAGTTTGGTACCTCTCCAGGAGCAAGGCAGAAGGACTGGAAGCAAATCACATCAGTTGTGATATGGCTGACAGGGAGAGCGTTGCCACTGCACTGGAAGCGGTGGTCAGTGAAGCAACATACATCGATGTCCTGGTCAACAATGCAGGTATAACCCGTGATGGATTGATCATGAGGATGAAAGATGAAGCCTGGGATGATGTTATTGCCGTCAACCTTACTTCAGTATTCCTCACCTGCAGGAGGATCGGTCGACTGATGGCAACCCAGCGAAAAGGAGCCATAGTCAACATCTCCAGCGTGGTCGGTATTGTGGGTAATGGTGGACAGACCAACTATGCAGCCAGCAAGGCTGGCATTATTGGATTCTCCAAGAGCCTTGCCAAGGAACTTGCCGGAAGAAATGTACGGGTCAATGTGGTAGCCCCTGGATTCATTGAGACTGCCATGACTGAGGTACTTTCAGAGAAGTTGAAGGACCAGATCAAAGATCAGATTCCCCTGTCAAGAATTGGAAAAACGGAAGAGGTTGCCCAGAGCGTGGCCTTCCTCGCAAGCGATAAAGCATCCTACATCACCGGCCAGGTTCTGGCTGTCGATGGTGGGATGGCAATGTAAGGAGTCAAGAGATGGAACGTGTGGTAGTAACCGGTATGGGAACTGTCAATCCACTGGGGACAGAGGTGGAACAGTTCTGGAAGCAGATACAGGCAGGAGCCTGTGGCATCGATAAGATCACCAGGTTCGATACGACCGACTATCCAGCCAAGATTGCAGGGGAAGTCAGGGATTTTGATCCCTCTGACCTACTCGACCGTAAGGAGCTGAGAGGTATGGCTGATTTTACCAAGTTTGCCGCTCACGCTGCCGTACAGGCAATGAATCAAGCAAAACTGGAGAAAGGTTCCTTCGACCCCTACAGAAGTGGCGTCTATGTTGGAAACGGTATTGGAGGATTCGAAGTTGCGGAGGAGAACCTTGCAAAGCTCTTTGACAGAGGCCCACACGCTGTAGCTCCCCTAACCATCCCCAAGCTTATCAGCAACGAGGCTGCTGGGAATATTGCAATTCACTTCGGTATACAAGGACCTTGTCGCACCACGGTCACAGCATGTGCATCCGGAACCGACGCTATCGGGGATGCGTTCAACTCGATCCGCTTTGGTCTGGTTGATATGGCACTGGCAGGTGGTACGGAGGCTGCAATCACCGAGCTCAGCGTGGCTGGATTCTGCCGCCTTCAGGCCTTGGCTACCAAGTACAACGATACACCCAAGATTGCCAGCCGACCGTTCGACAAGGAACGTGATGGGTTTGTCATGGGAGAGGGAGCTGGGATGCTTGTACTTGAATCTCTTTCACATGCCAAGAAGCGCGGGGCAACCATCCTCGGTGAAATCTCCGGCTACAGCATGACCTGTGACGCGTTCCACCTCACCGCCCCCAATCCAGACGGGGAAGGAGCTGCCCGAGCCATGAAACAGGCGATCGAGATGGCTGGGGCAAGCCTTGATGAGGTTGATTACATCAATGCCCATGGCACAAGTACTGCGGCAAACGACTCCATGGAGACAAAGGCGATCAAGCGGGTATTCGGTGATGGTGCTTATAAGCTCAAGGTCTCATCAACCAAATCCATGACCAGTCACCTGGTTGGGGCAGCAGGAGCAGTTGAGGCCATTATCTGCCTGCTTGCCATCAGGGACCAGTACTTCCCCTGTACGCTCAACCAGACGGATCCAGACAGTGAGTGTGATCTTGACTATGTACCTAACAAAGGAATGAATGGTACAATTCGCTATGCTGTCAGCAATTCTTTGGGATTTGGTGGCCATAATGGTGTGCTTGTATTTAAGGCCTATCAGGAAAACTAAGGAGGAAACGTTATGCCAGAACAGTTTGAAACGCCAGAGGAACTACTTCCTCACCGAGATCCATTTCTGTTCCTCGATGAATTGATCGAGGCTGATGAGAAACACACCGTTGCAAAACGTGTTTTCACTGAAGATCATTTTTTCTTCAAGGGTCACTTTCCAAGCTACCCGGTGGTACCGGGGGTCATTCTTGTGGAGACCTTGGCACAGTGCGGCGGTGCCGGACTGATCCAGACAGGGATTCTTCCTCATGGTGCCTTCTTCGTGTTGGCTTCCATTGAGAAGGCAAAGTTCCGAAACCAGGTACGCCCAAACGACTGTGCTATCATTGAAGTACATAATGTGAGAGTAAGCAAAGTGATGGTTCGTCAGAAGGGAACCATTACCATCAACGGGAATGTTGCAGCTGAAGCATCCTGGATGTGCATCGTCAATAGCAAACAAGAAAGGATTTAGTTGTGATCATCACGAAAAAAGTAATGCGTAATGTCTCTCTTACCGCTCACCCTGCTGGGTGCAAGCGGTATGTCCAACAACAGATTGCATGGGTGAAAAACCAAGCACAGACCGGGGAGGATACTCGCTATCCCAATCCAATTGAGAATTTACTTCCAAAGCGAGTGCTCGTCATTGGAGGATCCACAGGATATGGTCTTTCCAGCCGGATCGTAGCTGCCTACACCGGAGGAGCTGACACTATCAATGTGTCCTTCGAACGCGAACCAGCCGAGAAAAAAACAGCAACCCCTGGTTGGTACAATACCATGGCTTTCGAGCAACAAGCCAAGAAGGATGGGATGAAGGCATGTTCTGTTTTCGGTGATGCATTCAGCACCTCGGTCAAGGAAGAGACTGCAAGAAAAATCAAGGAAGAACTTGGGCAAGTGGATCTGGTTATCTACAGCCTTGCAAGTCCACTCAGGAATGACCCTGTTACTGGGGTTACCTATCGTTCGGTACTCAAGCCCATAGGCAAGCCATTCACTGCCCTGTCGGTAGACTTGGATGATGATGTGGTTAAACAAGCGACCATTGAACCTGCTACTGATGAACAAGTACAGGATACAGTCAAGGTCATGGGGGGAGAGGACTGGAGCCTCTGGGTTGACTATCTGCTTGAGCAGGGACTGCTCGCAGAGGGTGCCATGACTGTTGCATACTCCTACATTGGTCCCAGGATAACCTACCCCGTCTATCGGGAAGGGACCATCGGGAAGGCAAAGGAACACCTTGAGAACAGTGCAAGTGCATTGACTGATAAACTCGAAGCCATTGGAGGTAAAGCCTTTGTTTCCGTAAACAAAGCCCTTGTTACCCGTGCAAGCGCAGTTATCCCAGTGGTACCACTCTACATGGCTCTGCTCTATCAAGTGATGAAAGAGAAGAACATCCACGAGCACTGCACACAGCAGATCTATCGATTGTTCCTGGGCCAGCTCTACACCAAAGAAGAGATTCCAACCGATCAGAAAGGACGACTTAGAGTAGATGATTGGGAGATGCTTGAAGAGGTCCAGAATGAGGTGGAACGCCGGTGGGCTCTCCAAAAGGAAGGGCAACCGCTTCTGCAAGGGGATTTGGATGGAGTGTTTGAGGAGTATGAACATATCCATGGATTCGGTTTCCCTGACATTGATTATGGAGCCGATATTGATCCAAGGATAGTCTAGGACAGATTGAGGCAACTTCTATAGAGGAGTTGCCTTTTTTGTGTACAAATTCCTATACTTTTTACTTTTTTCATTCCTTGTTAGGCCTATTATAGGTATACTAAATACAGGTTTCTTGATTTCACTCTTGTTCAATTAATGAACAACCATAACCAAAATACCGGCCATGATTGCAAGAGTTTAGACAGGTGTGATACATTTTTCTTAATTATGAAACTACTTAGAATACAAACCATTTAGCTAAGCCCTTTGTCTAGACAGGTAGTTGGAAATCTTACGAATATTAAGCTACCCATTGTTCCATCTCCCTCACAGGAAATGCTCTATAATACACAGCATCAGGTGTCTGGTAATCCAATCCTTGATGCAACCGTTTACCATTGAAGAAATCAATGAAATCCTTCAAGCCTCTTCTCAACTCTCCGAGTGTCCGATAGTCATGAAGAAATATATGTTCGTACTTTATCGTCCGCCAGGTCCTCTCCATGAGGATGTTGTCGAGACATCTCCCGACCCCATCCATGCTGACAGCCACTCCAAGGTCTTCCAGGATTGCCAGGAACTCAATGCTGGTGAACTGGCTGCCTTGGTCCGAATTGAAGATTGCCGGTACCCCATACCGATCAATCGCTTCATGCAGGCATTCCTTGCAGAATGCCACATCCATGGTATTGCTCACTTTCCATGCCAGCACCTTACGGCTGAACAAGTCAATGATGGCCACCAGATACACCATGCCGCTGGGGAGACGGATATATGAGATATCTGTTGCCCAGGCTTGGTTCACATGCTGTATCTTCTTCCCCCGCAACAGGTATGGATACTTCTTGTGTTGTTTCCCTTTCCCCTGCCTTGAAGTCATGGGTTTTGGGGAAACCCCTCGGATACCAAGGCGTTTCATGATCTTACGCACCCTTTTCTCGGTCGCCAGCTTATGCCCAACAGCCTGGAGCTGCCTTGCCATTTTCTGGTATCCGGTTGCAGGATGGGCGGTCCACCAGTCAAGGACTGCCTCGACCAAAGCGAGTTCCTCGTCACAGGACTGTATCAGATCCTTATGGTGGAGCCACCAATAGTAGTTGCTTCTTGCTACACCTAGCAACCGGCATTGTTCGCTGATGCTCATGGTGAAGATCTTTCCATGCAACTCAACCGATAGGCCGGGAGTTATGATCTGCTCATCCCTCAGTCCTGGATTTTCAGTTTTTTTTTCAGCAGTACGTTCTCAAGTTGGCTCTTGCCATACTCCTCAAGCAACAGCTGCTTTTCCCTCTCGAGTTCCTCCAAGTGCTGTTCAAGTTCCTTCTGGATCCTCGATTTCTCATTGAAGAACCGGGGTCCTTCCTGCTGGAGAATCTTCTTCCAAGCCCCTACAAGGCTTGCTGAGATGTCATTCTCGGCAGCAATCATCTGGATTGTCTTCTCTCCAGCCAGTGCTTCGGAGGCTACCTTTAACTTGAAATCACCGGTAAAAGTCCGCTTTTTCCTTCCCATACGTCCACCATACGCATCTTGCGCATCGTGGGCAACTCTATTCGTATCTTTCTGGCCTCTCCTGTCCAAGATTTGGGCTTAGTATACCATGTTTATTCTCATCCTTTCCCTGGTGCTTATCACCACCGGATGTTCAAAGGAAGAGCAGAAAACTGTGCAACCAGATACAGAAGAGATAACCAAATCAGTTTCCTCCCTGAAAGTTGGAATGATGAGTGCAGTTGATGCAGCCCCCTTCTACCATGCATTGGAAGCAGGTTACTACGAAGATGAAGGTGTTGATGTCGAACTGGTGCTCTTTACCAACGGACAACATCGCCAGACAGCACTGCAGACACAGCAGGTTGATGGAGCCATGAGTGACTTGGTGTAGAGTATCAGATTAAAAGAACATCATTTATCACGTTGAGTGGATACAATTATTAAGTAGATTGGCAAGGGAGAAAATTAGGGATCTCTTTTAGGAGACCCCCAAATATCATTAGGCTAATCACCGATTCCTAAATCACTTCAGTCAGTGCCATCCTTACATGTTCAGATGAGACAGTCTGGCATTTTTCCATCGAGGCAGCCAGCATAGCCCCCTTTGCCAGATTGTTGGCACGCCTGAGCAAGCCTCCCGACCCTTGGTGTATTGCCACAATCGCCGAATCTGAGAATACTCCCTTCTTAGCCCCTGCCAACCTCATGTGGTGTGCAATGTATTCCTCCATCACTTCCTTGCGGATTGCCTCAAGGTGACTCCTTCCCATGATTCTTGAAGCCAACGGTTTGGCATCCGGTGTCATGAGCTTTTCTATGAGACCCTCCTGACCGCAGAGGATGGTACTCATAAGAGGTGAGCTGTCCAGCTTGTACTGGGTGAGCAGATGGAGGTAGCTGAAAATCTCGGCGCGCATCATGTGTGCCTCATCAATGACGAGCACAGGAGAGATCCTTCTGCCATTGATTTCAAGCAATTGGTCCTGTATCTGGCGCATCATCAGGGGTACCTTGTAGGAATTGGAGACGATTCCAAAGCACAGGAGCACCTGACGCAGGAATTCAACCATGGTGTAGGAACCGGCGGTGAACATGAGCACCTCATGCTCACCCTTGGCAAGGTTGTCCACCACATACCGTAAACTGGTTGACTTGCCAGACCCCACATCTCCGGTTACCAGCGAGAAGCTCCTCATTGAAATGGCAAACCTGATGCGCTGTTGCATGGGTTCAAGGCTGGGTAGCCTGTAAAGGTCTGCGGTGGCAATTTCCTGGGGAAAGGGGTCGGCCTTCAGTGAGAAAAAATGTCGGATGTCCTTCATCATGCCCTGCCTCCCGAAAAGAGACTGCCGCTCTTGGCAGTGACTGGTTGCTTTGTTCCCTCGCTAATCCTACCGATGCGGCTATTGGCCTGCAGGGGAACCTCTGAAACAAACCCTTTTGAAACCCCGTCTACAAATAGCTCGACCCTGTCCAGAGTCTCGTAGCGTAGCTCCACGCGCTTGCCTGCAAGGCCAAGGGGAACCTGATAGAGCCTTCCGGCAAGCCTGACGGTACGGTCGTTGCTGACTGTGCGCTGTTCGCGATAGCGGAAGTAGTCAGGCAGCTGGCTTGGGGCCCCCCTAAGCAGATGGGCATCATCCAGATACCGTTGTAATGGGGTTTGGCCTGTGCTGCCATGCTTTCTCTGGTGATACTGTTCATCCAGATACTTTTGCCACCGCTCGTTCAGCTCTTCCAGGGTTATACCCTCAGCGATATCAGGCAGGAATTGCATCCTTACTGTTCTGTTAAAACGCTCAACCTTTCCAGATCCCTCTGGCCTGTAGGCAGTTGCATAACGAAGGGATATTTGTAGGGATGCACAGCCTATGCTGAGCCGATGGTTGCGAAAAGGGCTGCCGTTGTCAACGTATAAAACTCTAGGTACCCCCCTGCTTTTGAGAGCTTTTGACAGGCAATCTACAAAGGAATCGGCATTCTCACGCAAATAAAAGCCGCTTCCAACAATTAGGCGACTCTTGTCATCGAGGATCACGAACAGGTAGCTCTTGCGAAGCTTACCCTCATGGGTTACCCGTACTGCGTGTAAAGTATCGGCTTGCCACATATCATTACTCAATTCCACTTCGAACCTCCTCATATCCTCTTGCTTTTTTTGAGTCTTCTCTGCATGGAGCCTGAAGAGACGGTAGACAGTGGGAAGGGAGATACGGTCAGCCTTGGTGATGATGTTGCGCCTGTAGGCCTCCTCCACCACCTTTTTGATGGTAAAAGAAGGCTTTTCCTTACGGATCTGCAATAAAGCGGCAAGCGTCTCATCGCTGATGCTTCTCTGGCGTCCGCAATCGCTGCGGTCTGAGGGGAACAGGGCCTCAATGCGTTCCCCACCCTCGCGGTAGCGACGGAGCCAGTTGAGGATGGTGGCACCCCCAATGGTGGTACGGTCGCTGAATGGGATCTCCCATTGGCGCTGGCTAAGCTGTTGCAGCAGCTTCTTCTGCTCCCCCCATGCAAGACTCTTCTTCTCCAGAAGTGGGAAGATTACGCCGAAACGGAAAATTGCAATCTGTTCTTTTTCTTTGTCAGTCACGGTATTTCTCCTGGCTCTTATACACATTTGATGTTGGCGAAAATTAGACGGTGTG
>NZ_JAEKNT010000085.1 GCF_016406725.1 Sphaerochaeta sp. S2
CCTACGGCAGGAGCAATTTTACTGATGATATTGGTGGTTGGTCTTGGAGTATATGGTCTTAAGCGGTGGGAGCCAAACGACTGATCTCAGGTAGGAACCACCATAACCTGGAAGGTTCTGGTTCTTGGGCCGTCGAATTCACAGAAGTAGATGTCCTGCCAGATGCCCAGTGAAAGTCTACCCTGAACAATGGGGACCATTACGCTGGAACCCATGGCAGAAGCTTTCAGGTGTGCCGTTGAATTGCCTTCGGCATGCCTGAAATTGCTGTTCTCAGCAAATGCGTTGCGCAATCCCAAAAGCATATCCTGTACCACATCGGGATCTGCATTCTCATTGATGGTAAGACCTGCAGTCGTATGTGGGCAGAAGACAAGAACATATCCTTCCTTGGTTTGTGTTTCAGTTACACACCTTTGCACTTTCTGTGTAATGGGCAAAAAGGCTTCTGGTATGGTAGCGATGGTTAATGACTGTAACATGGTGCTATACTAGAGAGGTATGGTGAGGTGGTCAATACTTCTTTCAGGTGATCATGGAAGTAAATTTGAGACCCTGCTATTGATATCAATTTTACGGAATTCTGCCTAGGATAAAAAAATCCTGCAAGAAATTAATTCTTACAGGATAATAAAATATATCGGGCTGGGCGGATTTGAACCGCCGACCCCATGTCCCCCAGACATGTACGCTAAACCCCTGCGCTACAGCCCGAACAGTATCGGTTACCCGACAGGAAGGAACATTACCATGAAAGGTTTCTTGTGTCAATAAAACATTGCTAGTAGTCAAAGAAAGATTTTTACGGTAGGATGATTGGTAATATTTATTAAGACTTCGTCGTAATTGTGTACAATATTATGCGCGAAGAGGCAGGAAAGGAGTACCCATGGCGCAGATGACTAAGTTGGCACTGGCCCAATCCTTAAAGCAATTGATGGCTGATCATACCTTGAACAAGATAACCGTGAAGGAAATCGTGAATCGTTGTGGTGTGAACCGCCAGACATTTTATTACCACTTCAGAGATATCTACGATTTGCTTGATTGGATGTTTATCAATGAGGGGCAAGAATTTGCCCGTCAGTATCCCAGTATTCATACAAGGGATGATGGTGAGTCAGCAGTAAGGAGCATGTGCACGTATCTGATAGAGAACAAGACGATGATCATGAATATTTACCATAGTCTTGGGAGAGAGTTGCTTGACAGATATCTCTGTCGTGAGATGGCAAAACTGCTCCATGGCACCCTCGCTGATCGTGCTAAAGAGTATGGTGCTTCTGAAGAAGATCTTGCGTTCCTAATAGATTTCTACAAGCATGCATTTGTTGGATCATTGCTCGATTGGGTACAAGCCGGACTTCCTGGTGAGATTGACGAAATTGTGCTACAATTTATACCAATGCTTAAAGGAACCTTTGATTCTGCACTTAAAAGGATGGCTCTATCACGATAGAGACATGATGACTTGAAGAATCAGTTTTCATAGCGTACACTTACAAAGAATTCATATAATGTTATGATAAGAGAGTGAAATATGAACCAAATTCAGAATAAGAGAGTAAAGCGCACGATAGTCTTTCTCCTGTTTTCTTGCTTGCTGCTTTCATCAGTGTTTGCTTATCAGTTTTCCCCGCTTGAACAATCGTTCCAACCAACGGGTGCTGAGAGTACCAAAACCTATACCATTGTCAATGATAGCAACGACTCGATTGCAATCAGTCTATCGGCACTCATTCGTGATCAGGATGCACAGGGCAATGAGATTAACAAACCTGCAGATGCCTATTTCTCTATTGTTCCGAATAAATTGGTAGTCCCTCCTCAGAGCAGTTGGGTGGTACGTGTACAATATCGTGGTCCGAGGACAGTAACCAATGAGCTCTCCTTTCGTCTGAAGGCAGAGCAGATTCCATATTCTCAGGGAAAGAACAGCTCTGATAAAGGAATGTTCAACTTCCTTTACATCTACACAACAAGCTTGTATGTATTACCTTCAAGGGTGGTTGAGAATGTAGGGGTGAGAGCGGTAACCCCTTCAAGTCTTGAAGATGGATCTCCTGCTTTGTCAGTAACCCTCGCCAATCTTGGTACAGTCCACCAGTTGTTGATTTCTGCAGTGTTGGAAGTCAAGGACAGCAAGGGTAATGCTGTTGTGTTGCAAGGAGCGGAAGCACTGGAAGGTATCGATGGTATGAATATCCTGGCCAAGAAATCGGTAACGAAGAAAATACCTTGGCCTGAAGGTCTCTCCCGTGATCCTGGAGTTACCTATCAAGCCACGATCAAATACTCGAATTAAGAGGAGTTTTTTGCTCCTCATTTCAAAAAGGTTTTCCGCATGAAAGCAAGAGGGTTCGCACACGCAGTATTACTGGTTATTATGCTTGTGCTTGTAACCCTCTTTCTCTCAGCATTCCTTTGGACGTGTTTTCATCAACCAATAACAGAAGATCCTCCCTCTCTTATCAGGGTAGAGCCTCCCGCTCCTGAACAATCATCGGTTGTCGCTCCTTCAGAATCTGAAGAAAAAGACATGGAAACAAGAGAGGAGCCTTCTCCCTCAGGGGTCGGTGAAAGGGAGAAAGTTCAAGCTGTGCCTGGGACGCCCCTACGGGAGCTGCCTCCTCTGAGGCACTTGCTCTCATTTCCTCATTTCCCTGGTTTTGGTTGGAGATCTGCATTCATCAAGATTCCCTCTGTCCCTTCATTTACGAGAGAGGCTACCGTAAGTCCAGTCGTGCCGGATCCCCCGTTCATGTTCGAACCAATGGTACTGACCGAGGAAGAGTGGGACCTTTTCTATGGTGGATCGTTCGAAGAGGAAGAGTATACTGATGATTTCTTTGCAGATTTCTTTATCGTAGGGGAAGATGCCGTCATTCAGTATGATGATGGGTTCTACTATCTTGGACTCTATGTCAACAATGAGCTTATAGGCGATATTGAGGTAGAATTTGTTGGCGAGCAGAGATTGCTGAATGCCAATGAGTTGTCGCAGTATATTGGGCCCTATATAACCGATGCAGCAAACCAACGCCTCTTTGGTGATGGACTTGCCTATATCTCCCTTGAAGAGTTGCGAAGTCGCAATGTTGAGGCTCGCTACGACGCAGCAGAGTTTGCCGTGTACCTCCAATTCAGCTTGGAAGATATGCCTGAGAGGACAATAAGTATTACTTCTCGTTCCATCAACAGGAGAGAGCAGTATGGCATCAGTGGTGCAATAGTGCTTGAGCCGGCAAAATTCGCAGTTGCCAGCTCTCTCAGCCTCTATGGGATGCTTGACTATGATGCTGATTTCTCAGCAATCAACCAGAAGTTACTCTCTCTCTCTGTTTCCAATAGAATCTCGACATTGGGCATAGGCCTCAATGTGTATTTCTCTCTCTCTTCCATGCAACCATACTTCAATCCTGGGACTTGGAACGGCTTCTATGACTTTGTTGAGTCGAGTCATCGTCTGAGTTTTGGTCATGTGGGTACAAATCTAAGCAATAGGAATCTTGGTACCTCTACCAATGTAGGATTCACCTTTGAGAAGAACTATGCCTATGGAACCGAGAGAGCCAAGGGCAATCAGTTCGAATATCGCATCGTTTTGGTTGAGCCCTCTGAGGTGAAAATCACCATCAATGGGGAAGAGGTCTTCAAGCGATCATTCCAGGCTGGTACCTATCGGCTCAGGGACTTTGTCTTTACCCAGGGAGCCAATCAGATAAAGATAACCATTATCCCAGATAGTCATCCAGAGGATGAGAGAGTGGAATATGTTGACATGGGGTATGACTACCGTCTGCTTGGCAAGGGCGACAGCCTCTACGGCTTTGGCTTTAGTGTACCAAGGCAGAAATCCAGCAGTGCCACATCTGCTCTCAGCATCCCTTGGTTTGATGACCAGTATCTGTCCTACCACCTTGATGCTTTCACTGCCACCTATTATCAAC
>NZ_JAEKNT010000086.1 GCF_016406725.1 Sphaerochaeta sp. S2
CGTAAGGGCCTTTCCGATACCGCATTGAAGACTGCTGAGGCAGGTTATCTCACTCGTCGTCTGGTTGATATCAGCCAAGACGTTGTGGTCAATGAGGATGACTGTCACACCATCAATGGTATCTGGCGTGGAGCACTCAAGGATGGTGATGAAATCGTTGAGAACCTTGCAGACCGCATTGTAGGGCGCTGTCCGGTTGAGGATGTCTTGCATCCATTTACCCGTGAAGTCATCGCCACTGCAAATGAGGAAATTGATGAGATCACTGCCCGAAAGATTGAGGAAGCTGGTATTGAACAGGTCCTCCTGAAGACGGTGCTCACCTGTGAGGCTAAGCATGGCGTATGCCGTAAGTGCTATGGTCGTAACCTTGCCACAAACCGGCCGGTAGTAATCGGTGAGGCTGTAGGTATCATCGCTGCCCAGTCGATTGGCCAGCCAGGTACCCAGCTTACCATGCGTACGTTCCACGTTGGTGGTACTGCATCTACCAGTTCCGAGGAGAACAAGCTCACCTTCAACTATCCGATTGTCATCGGTGCCATTACTGGCTCAAGGGTTATCCGTGAGAGTGACAAGATGGAAGTGTTCACCCGTAAGGGCCATATCGAATACTTCCGTGTGAACTCCATCATAGATGCATCCTCCTACGACAAGCTTCTTGTTGAAGATGGCCATATTGTAGCCAAGGGTACTCCGTTCTATGAAAAGGACGGGGAAGTGGTTGCAAGTGAAGAGAACGGAACCGTCAGAATATACGAGTCCAAGGTATATTTGATCGGGCACTCCACCACGCAGGTGGTGAAGGCTGGTTCAGAGCTCTTGGTTGGGAGTGGGGACTATTTGGAACCAAAAACTCCGCTCGTGACATTTGACCCGTTCAGTGAGCCGGTTATTGCCGAAGAGGGAGGATTCTCCCACTTTGTTGATATCAAGCTGGGAACCACGTTGGTTGAAGAGGTGAATGAGGAAACCGGTAATATCGAGAAGAAGATTACCGAGCATAGCCTTGAGTCCTTGCAGCCTCGTATTGAGATTACCAGTGAGGAACATGGAAAGGGAGATATTCTTGCAGTTTACTTGTTGCCTGGTGGATCCTATATCCAGACCCAGGACAATGTGAAGATTGACAAGGGTATGATTCTCGCCAAGTTGCTTAAAGAAGGGACCAAAACGAAGGATATTACCGGTGGTCTTCCCCGTGTTGGTGAGTTGTTCGAGGCTCGCCGGCCGAAGAACGCTGCAATCCTTGCTCAGGTTGCTGGCTTAATTAGCTTTGGCAATATCGTAAAGGGTAAGCGTACCATCTTGGTAACTGACCCGTTCGGTAATGAATACAAGCATATGGTACCGATGGGAAGAAACCTGTTGGTCCGTGATGGTGATTCCGTCGAAGCTGCTGAGCCTTTGTGTGATGGATCTGTCGATCCCCATGACATCCTTGATATCCTTGGAGAGAATGCACTGCAGTCCTTCCTCGTGGATGAAGTTCAGGAAGTCTATCGAATGCAGGGAGTACAGATCAACGACAAGCACTTGGGAGTTATTGTCAGGCAGATGCTGCGCAAGGTCGAGGTAGTTCATGTTGGTGATACCAATTTGATCCACGGCCAGCAGGTGGATAAGTATCGGTTCTTTGAGGAGAACGACCGGGTAATTGCTGAAGGTGGTGAGCCTGCTGTTGCACAGCCACTGCTGCTTGGTATTACGCGAGCGTCCTTGAGTATCGACTCATTCATCAGTGCGGCATCCTTCCAGGAGACAACCAAGGTCTTGACAAATGCAGCAATAGCTGGTAGTAAAGATGAGTTGCGTGGTTTGAAAGAGAACGTCATCATTGGTCACCTGATTCCTGCGGGAACTGGTATGCGCCTTTATCGCGATGTTAAACTCAAGGATGAGGAGTTGCTGAAACTGCAGCAGAGAGTTGATGCAGTAAAGGCTTCCCGGCACCAAGAGATGATCGCAGACGATGAATTTGACGTTGAAGATTTGGCAGACATGAAATCCGTGGGTGATACCGTGGATGTGGACGATTCCGACGAGGATTGACCTATGCGCCTGTTGGCGCATATGCAGCCTTGCCGGACCGTGTAAAACCACACCGCTGTGTCCATGCTGGGTACGGATTTTACATATGACGTGTTGCCCGTAGGGGTGGCGCAGATCCCTGTGTTTGTGAGAAGCAGTGGGTCAAAGAAAGAAAAGGGAGTGTGTCGATAAGATGCCTACTATTAATCAGCTGATCAGAAAGGGTAGAAAGACCATTGTCCAGAAGACAAAGTCCCCAGCCCTCGAAGGTTGTCCCCAGAAGCGTGGTGTATGCACCAGGGTCATGACCGTAACCCCGAAGAAGCCGAACTCTGCTTTGAGAAAGGTCGCACGTGTGCGTCTTTCCAATGGTATTGAAGTTACCGCCTATATCCCCGGTATCGGACATAACCTGCAGGAGCACTCGGTAGTACTCCTTCGTGGTGGAAAGGTCAAGGACCTTCCCGGTGTTCGCTATCACATTGTTCGTGGTGCCAAGGATACCCTTGGTGTTGCAGATCGTAAGAGAAGCCGCTCCAAATACGGCGCCAAGAAGCCCAAGGCTTGATAAGGGAGGAGTTGGAATATGTCAAGAAGAACTACTGCTCCCGTCAGGGAAGTGTTGCCGGATCCCGTATATGGGAGTGTTATTGTTGAAAAGTTCATCCGTCGCATGATGTACGATGGAAAGAAGTCCCTCAGCACCAGGATCATTTACAATGCCATGTTGACCATTGGTGAGAAGACCGGTGAAAAGCCGCTTGATGTCTTCCTCAAGGCCTTGGATAATGTAAAGCCGGTTGTTGAGGTCAAGAGCCGCCGTGTTGGTGGTGCAACCTATCAGGTTCCTGTGGAGGTTCGTGAGAATCGCCGTGAGGCCCTTGCAATGCGCTGGATTATCGCCGCTGCTCGTTCCCGTAATGGGCACAGCATGGCCGAGAAACTTGGTGCTGAGCTCCTGGATGCCTACCAGAATACCGGTTCTGCCTTCAAGAAGAAGGAAGATACCCACAGAATGGCAGAGGCCAACAAGGCTTTCAGTCATTACCGTTGGTAACAAAAAAACCAAAAAAGGCCGGCTTTCCCACTGTGAAGAGCCGGTTTTTCTTTATCTTTATAGAATTATTCCTAATCGCTTGACATAAAAACTGCTTTCCCGTATATTGCTAAAGGTGTCCGCATAGGTACGTCTATGTGGCAGTATGTAGAGCCAAACCGATTATTGCTGGAGCAATGATAAGGTGGTTTCAGGCAGTACCAAGTTTTTTATAAACTTATACTATGTCGTCAGGATGGGTCCTCCAGGCCTGCCGACCTCTGGAATCCTCTTATGTTTTGTTTCCCTGTAATTAGTTTGTCTCAATCGAAATGGTAAAGGCTTTGGGCCTTTATGAGCACATATTAATTATTTTTTGTGACTAACATTGGATGTCACAAGGAGGAAATGATGGCAAAAGAGAAATTTCAGAGGACGAAGCCACACGTAAACGTAGGCACCATCGGTCACGTTGACCATGGTAAGACTACCCTTACCGCAGCAATTTCCATGCACTGTGCAAAGCTGTTTGGCGATAAGGCACTTGCTTACGATTCAATCGACAACGCCCCTGAGGAAAAAGAGCGTGGTATTACCATTAACACCAGACACGTTGAGTATCAGTCTCCTAATAGACACTATGCACACGTTGACTGCCCGGGACACGCTGACTACATCAAGAACATGATCACCGGTGCTGCACAGATGGACGGCGCCATCATCGTCGTTGCAGCAACTGACGGTGCTATGGCACAGACCAAAGAGCACATCCTGCTCGCACGCCAGGTTGGTGTACCTTGCTTGATCGTTTTCATCAACAAGACTGACCAGGTTGACGATCCTGAATTGATCGACCTTGTTGAAGAAGAAATGCGCGACCTGCTCAATGAGTATGGCTTCGACGGTGCAAATACTCCTGTCATTCGCGGTTCTGCATTCGAAGCAATGAGCAATCCTGATGAGCCCGAGAAGACCAAGTGTCTCGACGAGCTGCTTGAAGCTATGGATACCTTCATTCCGCTTCCTGAGCGTGCTGTTGACCAGCCCTTCTTGATGCCGATTGAGGATATCTTCTCCATCTCCGGCCGTGGTACTGTTGTTACCGGTCGTATCGAGCGTGGTATCATCAAGGTCAACGATCCTGCTTCAATTGTTGGTATTCGTGACACCCGTGACACTGTTGTTACTGGTGTTGAGATGTTCAACAAGTTGCTCGACGAAGGTCAGGCTGGTGATAACATCGGCGCACTGCTTCGTGGTGTTGACAAGAAGGACGTTGTTCGCGGCCAGGTTTTGGCAAAGCCCAAGTCCATCAATCCCCACGCCAAGTTCTCCGGTACTGTATACGTACTGAGCAAGGACGAGGGTGGTCGTCACTCCCCATTCTTCAGCGGCTATCGCCCGCAGTTCTATTTCCGCACCACTGACATCACTGGTACGGTAACCCTGCCTGAAGACAAGCAGATGGTTCTGCCTGGGGATCACACCGACATCAATGTTGAACTCATTCACCCTGTCGCCATGGACAAGGGACTCCGCTTCGCTATCCGCGAAGGTGGTAGAACCGTTGCTTCCGGCCAGGTTACCGAGATCGTTGAATAACGTTACCAACGAATGTCTTGCCATCATCAGATGATGGTGGCAAGGCCCGTTTTTTGGAGGAATAATGGCTAAAGAGAGAATTCGAGTTAGGCTGAGAGGTTTTGATATTGAGCTGGTTGAACAGAGTTCAAAAGCTATCGTAGATACCGTTGTCAGGGCTGGTGCTACAGTGTCAGGTCCTGTACCTCTCCCGACCCGTATCAACAAGTACACTGTCCTGAGATCGCCCTTTGTCAACAAAAAGTCTCGTGAACAATTTGAGATGAGAACCCACAAAAGGTTGATAGACATTTTGGATCCTACATCAAAAGTCATGGATGCCCTCATGAAGCTTGAGCTCCCTGCCGGTGTGGATGTAGAGATTAAACAGTAAGAGAGTTGAGGTAAGAGATGTTAGGGCTTATCGGCAAAAAAGTTGGAATGACACAGGTGTTTGATGCGCAAGGCAGGCTCACACCCGTGACTGTAATAAAAATAGAGGGCAACGTTGTTGTCTCGGACCGCAATGAGGAGAAGAATGGATATTCTGCTGCTGTATTGGGTTCGATTGACAAGAAGAAAAGCACTATCACCAAACCATATGCTGGACAGTTCAAGGAAGTATGTGAACCAAAGCAGCATGTTATGGAATTCCGTGACTATGACCGTGAGGTCGCAGTCGGCGAGGTGTTGGGCGTGGATATATTTAAGGACATCTCCTTTGTGGATGTCACCGGGACTTCTAAAGGTAAGGGTTTTGCCGGCGGTATGAAACGACATGGCTTTAAGGGCGGTCGTGCTACCCACGGTTCCAAATTCCATCGCGACATCGGCGGTACGTCAATGTCTTCCACCCCTTCCCGCACATTCAAAGGTACTCGGATGGCTGGCCACATGGGTAATGAGAGGACGACGGTCCAGAACCTGAAGGTAGTCCGTGTCGATGAAGAGATGCAGGTCCTTATGGTTAAGGGTGCTATCCCTGGCCCCGCCCAGAGTGTCGTCATCGTCAAGAAAGCGATCAAGAAGTAGGGGCGAGATATATGGAAACGAAAGTCTTTTCAATCGACGGCAAAGAGGTCCGAACCCTCGTGTTGAATGATGAAGTGTTCAACAGAGAGGTAAGTGATGGTACCATTTATTATGCCGTAAACAGCGAGCTTGCAAACCACCGTGTTGGTACTGCAAGTACTAAGACCCGCGCAGAGGTCAGATACAGCAATAATAAGCCATACAAACAGAAGGGTACTGGTAACGCACGTGCCGGTGACAAGAAAAGCCCTGTCAGAGTTGGTGGTGGAACGATTTTTGGACCCAAGCCGCGCGATTATAGTATTACCCTCCCCAAGAAGATGAAGAGGCTTGCAATGAAGAGCCTGTTGTCTATGGGAGTCAAGGAGGATCGTCTCGTTGTTGTAGAGGATTTCTCCATCGAAAGTGGCAAAACCAGGGATCTTGATAAGATTCTTAAGAACTTCGTCGAGGATGAGAGCAGAACCATTCTGATCCTTAAAGATGACGATGCAATGGTGCGCCGTGCTGCAAGGAACATTCCGTACCTGCGTGTTCTTTCTTACAACAGGCTTTCTGCTAAGGAGTTGTTGTACGGGAGAAAGCTCCTGGTTCTGGAAGGGGCTGCTAAGAATTTGAATGAATTCTACGGCGACAAATAAGGGGACCGGAAATGAGAGCAGACCAAGTTATTATTGAACCCGTCCTGAGTGAGAAGACCAATCTTGCTCGTGAGGGCGAAACAAAGAAGTATTCGTTCAAGGTCCGTATGGACAGCAACAAGTATCAGATCATGGCAGCTGTTAAAGAGCTCTTTGGTGTTGAGGTTGCAGCTTGTAACGTGATGATTGTGAAGGGCAAGCCAAAGTATTCCCGCGGTAAGGGTGGTTCCATCCTTGGTAACACCGGTAACTGGAAGAAGGCTGTCGTAACCCTGGCCAAGGGTGATACCATCCAGGCCATCGAAGGCGTATAAGGAGAAGTTGGATTATGGCACTTAAATCATACAAGCCCAATACTCCCGGCCTTCGCCAGAAGACCACTTTGGTCTTCAGCGAGCTGACTGCCAGCAAGCCTGAGAAGTCGTTGACCAGTGGTCTTAACAAAAAGGCAGGTCGGGATACCTTAGGGCGCATCAGTGTTCGCCGTAGAGGCGGTGGCCATAAGCGTGCATATCGTACTATCGATTTCAAACGCGACAAATACGGGATTCCCGGTGTTGTGAAGACAATCGAATACGATCCGAACCGCAGTGCAAACATTGCATTGGTATTTTATGCCGATGGTGAGAAGCGCTACATGATTGCTCCAAGGGGTATCAAGGTTGGAACCACTGTTATCAGTGGACCAGAAGCCCCAATTCAGGTAGGAAATGCTCTTCCTTTGAAGAAAGTTCCTCTTGGCCTGGTGGTGCATAATGTGGAGTTAACCCTCGGTCGTGGTGGACAGCTTGTCCGCAGCGCTGGTTTGGGAGCTACCCTGGTTGCTAAGGAAGGAGACTATGTCACCCTCCGCTTGCCTTCAGGCGAAATGCGCATGGTGTTTGGTGAGTGCTACGCTACCCTCGGGCAGCTTGGCAACGAAGATCATATGAACGTCACGCTCGGAAAGGCTGGTGCAAGTCGCCACCTTGGAAGACGGCCGAAGGTACGTGGTGTAGCAATGAACCCGATCGATCACCCACATGGTGGTGGTGAAGGTAAGACTGCTGCAGGACGTAACCCTGTGTCCCCATGGGGTAAGCCGGCAAAGGGTGGAAAGACCCGTTCCAAGAAGAAACCTTCCGGTGCATTCATCGTTAAGAAGCGGAAGTAGGAGTAGAAAGTGGCTAGATCAATCAAAAAAGGTCCTTTTATTGAAAAGAAACTGTATAAGAGGATTCAGGAGTCTCTTAAGACTAATCAGAAGCAGATGATCAAGACTTATTCCCGCTGTTCTACGATCATCCCTGAAATGGTGGGATTCACGATTTCTGTGTATAACGGAAAAACCTGGATTCCAGTATATGTGACGGAGAACTTGGTTGGACACAAACTCGGTGAGTTTTCTCCCACCAGAATTTTCCGCGGTCATGCTTCCGACAAGAAGGTTGGGTAAGCGGTATGGGTAGTAAGATGGAAGATAAACAAGGTTATTCAGCAACTGCCAAATTTCTGATGGTATCTCCTTCCAAGGTTCGCCCGGTCGCCAATCTTGTTCGGAATAAGTCGTATGTGGAAGCAGTAGCAATTCTTGAGGCTATGCCTCAGAAGGGATCAAATCTGATCCTGAAAGTTTTGCAATCCGCTTGTGCAAATGCGCTTGATCAGAACAAGAAGATCGACGAAGAGAATCTTGTGATCAAGGAGTTGCAGGTTAACGAGGGCCCAAGGCTCAAGAGAGTCTGGCCGAGATCCCATGGAAGACGGGATATTCTGCTTAAGAGGATGTCACACATTACCGTCGTCGTTGACGAAAAAGCAAGCGTGAGGAAGTAAATGGGCCAGAAAGTTAATCCTATTGGGCTCCGTCTTGGAGTCAACAAGACCTGGAAGTCCAAATGGTATGTGGACCCCAGGGAGTATGCGGACACTCTGCATGAAGATCTGAAGCTGAGAAAGGCTTTGGTTGAATGCCCTGAAGTCCAGGGTGCTGAGATTTCGGATGTTGAAATCATCCGTAAGCCCCAGCGCATTACGATTGTGATCACCACCAGCCGCCCTGGTATCATCATTGGTAGCAAGGGTGCAAATGTCGAGAAGCTTGGAGCACGTCTCCAGAAACTCTCTGACAAGAAGGTGCAGATCAAGATCAAGGAAATCAAGAAGCCAGAGGCTGATGCCCAGCTGATTGCCTTAAACGTTGCTAGACAGCTCGTGAGTCGTGGTTCATTCCGCCGCTCAATGAAGATGGCTGTTTCCAAAGCAATGCAGAATGGTGCTCAGGGTGTTAAGATCCGGCTCTCCGGTCGTATCGGTGGTGCAGAAATTGCACGCTCGGAGTGGATGAAGGAAGGAAGAATTCCCCTTCACACGCTGCGCAGTGACATCGACTATGGATTCACCACAGCTAATACCTCCTTTGGTGTCATTGGCGTCAAAGTGTGGGTTTACAACGGTGAGATCTACGATCGTGCAGTCAAGAACGACGCCGGTGGTTTGGTGAGAAAGCCGACCAAGAGCGAAGGTGTTGAGGCAAGGAGTTAGTAGGCCATGCTTAGTCCAAAGAGAATTAAACACAGAAAGAAACAGCGTGGCACCACTGATGGTGTTGCACATCGCGGGACTACCATTGCTTTCGGTGAATTCGGTTTGCTCGCACTTGAGCCGAAGTGGATCACCAATCGCCAGATTGAGGCAGCCCGTATCGCCATGACCCGTCACATTAAGCGTGGTGGTAAGGTATGGATCAGGATTTTCCCTGACATGCCCTATACCAAGAAGCCCGCTGAAACCAGACAGGGAAACGGTAAGGGTAACCCCGAAGGTTGGGTCGCTGTCGTGAAGACCGGCGCTGTGATGTTTGAAATGGGTGGCGTTCCTGAAGAGCTCGCTCGTGAGGCTTTGGAGCTCGCAGCTTCCAAGCTTCCGGTCAAGACGAAGTTTGTCGCCAGAAGGGAAGTGGAGTAAGAGTATGAAGAATTCATATAAAGATTTGACCCTTGACGAGCTGGTAGCCAAGAAGGAGCAACTTCACAAGGAGTACTTCGACCTTCGTATGGGAAGAGTGCTCGGACATGTGGAGAATCCACTTGCTGTTCGTACCGTCAGGAGGAACATCGCTCGTGTGAATACCCGAATTCGTGAGTATGAACTTGGAATTCGGAACGTGGCAAAGTAAGGGAGAGCGATTCAGATGGAAGCTAATAAAAAAAGTTTTACCGGCCGGGTGGTCAGTGACAAGATGGATAAGACGATTGTCGTTGCTGTTTCCTCAAGAAGACTGCATCCCCTGTATAAGAAGTATGTGACTACCACCAAAAAGGTGAAGGCACATGATGAGAGGAACGAGGCAAATATCGGCGACACCGTACGTGTTTTGGAATGCCGCCACATCAGCAAAGATAAGTGCTGGCGTCTCGTGCAGATCGTCGAGCGCGCTCGCTAATAGGAGAGAGACGATATGGTACAGATGCAGACCTATTTGAATGTAGCGGATAACAGTGGTGCAAAGCGAGTGCAGTGCATCAAGGTTCTTGGCGGAAGCCATCGCTATGTTGCCGGTGTTGGTGACATTATTGTTGTGGCCGTAAAGACCGCATTGCCTAACGGCGCCATCAAAAAAGGTGACGTCATGAGGGCAGTCATTGTCCGAACGAAGAAGGAATACCGCAGACCTGACGGTACCTATATCAGGTTCGATGACAACGCATGCGTTATCATCGATGCCAACAATAACCCGCGCGGTAAGCGTATCTTCGGACCCGTAGCCAGAGAGCTGCGTGATAGGTACATGAAGATTGTTTCTCTCGCGCCGGAAGTGTTGTAGGAGTATACACATGAAGCTTAAGAAGAACGACACCGTAATGATTATTGCTGGTAAGGACAAAGGTAAGTCAGGCAAGATCGTGAAGGTAGACCGTGAGAAAGAGAGAGTCGTTGTCCAGGGTGCCAACATGGTGAAAAAGTCCATGCGCAAGAAAAACCAGCAGGACAAGGGCGGCATCGTGGAAATTGAGGCACCAATCCATGTTTCAAATGTAGCTTACGTCACCGGAAAAGGTGAAACTACAAGGATTGGGTACAAGTTTGATGAAAGCGGCAAGAAAGTCCGTTATGCCAAGAAAACCGGGGAAGTAATCTAATGGAAAAGTTTATACCAAACCTTAAGAAAAAATACCTGGAAACAGTAGCTCCTGCTCTGTTTGAAGATTTTGGCTATAGCTCCAAAATGCAGATCCCCGCTCTCGAGAAGGTTGTTGTCAGTGTCGGTGTCGGCGAAGCCATTACCAATAAGAAGCTCCTCGATGCTGCTGTCAAGGAGCTTGAGCAGATCACCGGTCAGCATGTATTGAAAACCAAGGCCAAAAAGTCCATCGCAAACTTCAAGGTTCGTGAAGGGTATGAAATTGGTGCTATGGTGACTCTACGTGGTGAAAACATGTGGTTCTTCCTGGAGAGGCTGATCAGCATCGCTCTTCCCCGCGTTAAGGACTTTAGAGGTGTCAAGCCCAATGCTTTTGATGGGCATGGGAACTACTCACTCGGTATTACCGAGCAGATTATTTTCCCTGAGATTGACTTCGATAAGATCGAACGCGTCAGCGGTTTGAATGTCGCCATTGTAACGACCGCAAAGACCGATGAAGAAGGCTACGCCCTGCTCGCAAAGCTTGGCATGCCCTTCAGTAAATAAGGGGTAAGAGACATATGGCAAAGAAATCAATGATCGTAAAGGCCAAGAGAGAGCCTAAGTTCAGCACCAGACACGTCAATCGCTGCAGAATTTGCGGCAGACCCCATGGCTATATGCGCCAATTCGACATGTGCAGGATCTGTTTCCGTAAATTGGCTAGTGAAGGCCAGATTCCTGGTGTTACCAAATCCAGTTGGTAGGAGAGAAAAATGGCTGTAAGTGATCCAGTAGCTGATATGCTGACTAAGGTTAGAAATGCTAACATGGCCAAGCATGAGAAAGTAGATGTTTCTACTTCCAAGATGAAGCTTCAGATAGTGAAGATTCTAAAGAATGAAGGATATATCAAGAACTTCAAGAAGGTGACCAAGGATGGGATTTCCTATATCCGAGTTTTCCTGAAGTATGATGATAATCAGAGTCCAGTACTCCATGGGATTCAACGCATCAGCACCCCTGGCCGTCGTGTTTACACCGGCTATCGTGAGATGCCCCGTGTGTACAACGGACATGGCGTCGTTGTAGTGTCTACTTCTTCGGGTGTCATCACCGGGAAGAAGGCTACAGAGAACAAGGTCGGTGGCGAGCTGATCTGCTCTATTTGGTAAGGTGGTAAAGAAATGTCCAGAGTTGGAAAATTGCCAATCACAGTACCGCAAGGGGTCAAAGTTGCCATCAACGGTGGTTTGATTAATGTCGAAGGTCCGAAAGGAAAGCTCAGCTGCCCAACCCGTCCTGAGGTTGTGATCAACATCAAGGAATCCGAAATTAGCGTGGTTCCCAAGGATGAGTCCAAGGAAAGCAATAGCTTCCAGGGCCTCTACCGCCAGTTGGTTAACAACATGGTTATTGGAGTGTCCAAGGGATTCTCCAAGACCCTCATGATCAACGGTGTCGGTTTCCGTGCTGACCTGAAGGCCAACATCCTGACCCTCAACCTCGGGTACTCCGAATTGATTGAAGTTGTACTTCCCCAGGGAATCACTGCTACCGTGGAAAACCCCAATAAGGTTACCATCAGCGGTATCGACAAGCAGCTCGTCGGGCAGACTTGTGCAGAGATCCGTTCCCTCCGAGAACCTGAACCATATAAGGGTAAGGGAATTCGGTATGAGGACGAGGTAATCAGGCGCAAGGCTGGTAAGACAGCTTCTGCTAAGAAATAGTGGGTAGGTAGATAAGATGAATAGAGTTATCGATAAAAGAAGGAAACTTGCTCGTCGTAAGTATCATATTCGAAAGCACATTTCCGGTACTGCAAGTAGGCCGAGAATGAGCGTGTTTCGCAGCAATTCCCACATGTATGTACAGGTCATCGACGATGTAGCTGGTAACACCCTCGTTGCTGCTAGCACCATGGAGAAAGAGCTCAAGGGCTTGAAGAACACGGTAGAAGATGCAGCAAAACTCGGGGAAACCATTGGTAAGAGAATGCTCGAGAAGCAGATCGACACCTGTGTGTTTGATCGTAATGGCTATCTGTTCCACGGAGTTGTCAAGAGCATCGCAGATGGCGCACGCAAAGTTGGCGTAAAGTTCTAGGGGGATACTGTGGATAGATCGAGAGATAGAGATAGAGATAAGAACGACGGGTATGTCGAGAAGCTGATCAAGCTGAACCGTGTTGCCAAGGTTGTCAAGGGTGGTAGAAGGTTCTCCTTCTCCGCACTGGTAGTCGTTGGTGACCAGAATGGTAAGGTTGGATATGGTTTCGGTAAGGCCAATGACGTCACTGAGGCGATCAGAAAGGCTGTCGATCGTGCTAAGTCAAGCATGATTGTTGTACCGATGAAGAAGACAACTATTCCTCACGAGATCTTGGGAAACTACAAGAGTGGAAGTGTGCTCTTGAAGCCTGCAAGACCTGGTACGGGTGTTATTGCCGGTGGTGCAGTCCGCGCTATTTGTGACGTCTGTGGTATTTCTGATATCCAGGGCAAGTCACTTGGCTCCAAGAATGCAATCAATACGGTTAAAGCTGCCTTTGATGGTTTCGAGAATCTTTTCGATGCCAAAGTGGTTGCAAAGAATCGGGGCAAGTCCCTGAATGAGATGTGGGGGTAAGAGATGGCTGACGCAAAGAAAATCAAGGTTACCCTTGTCAGAGGACTTTCCGGTTCACTGCCTAAGCAGCGCAGAACGGTGAAGGCTCTCGGACTTGGCAAGATTTCCAGCTCGGTTGTACACGATGCTACTCCCGCTACGCTTGGGATGGTCCGTGTAGTAGCACACCTTGTGAAAGTCGAGGAGATGTAAGATGGGACAGATTCATGCACCGAAAGGTGCCAATAAGAAAAAGACAATCGTAGGGCGTGGCGCGTCCTCGAAGGGTCGCTCCTGCGGTAGGGGTCATGACGGACAGAATTCTCGCTCCGGCGGTGGTGTTCGTCTCGGCTTCGAAGGCGGACAGATGCCTTTGTATCGCCGTGTTGCCCGTAGAGGTTTTTCCAACAGTGTATTTAAGAAAGAGTATGCCGTTGTCTCCCTTGATGTAATTTCTGCTAACTTCGAAGATGGAGATGTAGTTACCCTCGACGCCTTGAAGGACGTTGGGTTGGTCAAGGGGCACAATACACAGGCGAAAGTTCTGTGTAATGGAGAACTTACCAAGAAGGTAGTCATTGACGGTTTGAAGGTTTCCGCTACTGCAATCGAGAAGATTACAGCTGCGGGTGGCGAGATTAAATAACAAAGAAGGGCTTTATGGCAAACTCCTTAGTTGAGATGTATAGAATCAAGGATCTCCGGAAAAAGATTTTCATTACCCTAAGCCTGCTGATTGTCAGCAGGATCGGGGCAGTGATTCCTATTCCTGGGATTGATCCGGAAGTTCTGAAACTGTTTTTTCTATCCCAGAGTTCAGATTCAAATATCGGTCTTACCGAATATCTGAACTTCTTTTCGGGTGGTGCGTTCTCCAACTTTTCTCTGTTTATGTTGGGTGTCATGCCGTACATCAGCACACAGATTATTGTGCAGCTGTTGATGTTGGTTATCCCTTCACTGAAGAAGCTGGCCCAGGACCCATCCGGGCATAAGAAGATTCAGCAGTACACCAGATATGGTACGATTGTAGTTTGTCTGATTCAGTCGTATGTAGTAACCATCTACGCCAACTCCATTCCCGGCGTGATGACAATGAGTACTGTTCCGTTCACATTGGTAGCTATGCTTACCGTAACGACCGGTTCCATGCTGCTGATTTGGATCGGTAACAAGATCACCCAGTGGGGTATCGGAAACGGTATCAGTCTGTTGATCTTCGCCGGTATTGTAGCAAGATTTCCCGAGGCCGTATCGGTTCTGTTCCAGAGCATCTCCGCGGGTGTTCTGAACCCAATCGTCGTCTTGGTGGTCTTTGTAATGTTCTTAGTTGTTGTTGCTCTCGTCGTGTATGAAGAGCAGGGCGTAAGAAAGATTCCCGTGAACTATGCCAAGCGTGTGGTAGGCCGTAAGATGTACGGTGCACAAAGTACGTACATCCCAATCAAGGTCAACCCATCAGGTGTTATCCCGGTAATCTTTGCAAGTGCTTTGCTTTCCTTCCCGTTGCAGATCGCAACTACTTTGGGACAAGAGGTGAGGTGGCTTGCTGCCTTCGCTAATTGGTTGAATCCACAGGGTGCCCCCTATCTGATTATCTACGCCCTGTTGATCATAGGGTTTGCCTTCTTCTATACCCAGGTTTCAATGAACCCGGTGGAGATGGCCAAACAGATTCGTGAGAATGGTGGTTCAGTTCCCGGCGTACGTTCCGAGAAACTTGAAGAGTACCTTACTAAGGTGCTTAACCGCATTGTTCTCCCTGGCTCCCTGTTCTTGGCTTTCATTGCCTTGATTCCTACGCTGGTGCAGATGTTCTTCAACTTCCCTGCATCTGTTGCAATGCTTTTCGGTGGAACGTCACTACTGATTCTTGTCGGTGTTGACTTGGATACCATGCGACAGATTGAAGGTGTTATGAAGATGCACCACTACGATGGTTTCAATGTTGACGGCAAGAAGAGGAAGTCGAAACACATTTAGGCTAGGAGCTAGAACATGAAAGTAAGAGCAAGTGTCAAACCGATTTGTGACAAGTGCAAAGTAGTCAGACGGAATGGGGTGGTCCGCATTATTTGTGAGAACCCCAAGCACAAGCAGAGACAGAGATAAACAGGGTTCGGCGCAAGCCTTCCACTCTATTAGAGAAATTCAGGAGGCCATGAATGGCGAGAATTGCAGGTGTAGATTTGCCGAACAAGGCAGTAAAAATCGCCTTAACCTATATTTATGGGATTGGTAGGTTTTCGGCGGTTGAGATTTGTGAAAAAACAAAAATTGATCCCGATACAAGTATTAATACCCTTTCCAGTGATGACCTGGCAGTATTGCGCAAGGTGATCGAGGAAGAGTACAAAGTAGAAGGACGTCTGAGAACAGAGGTCGCTCTGAACATCAAGCGCCTTATGGACATCGGTTGCTATCGTGGCCTTCGTCATCGTAAGGGTCTTCCCGTTAACGGACAGAGGACAAAAACCAATGCCCGTACTCGCAAGGGTAAGAAGAAGACCGTTGCGTCCAAGAAGAAATAAGGAGCAGATAGCACATGGCTACTATTAAACGTAAAGTCAAGAAAACGGTATATGAAGGCAATGTCTATATTCAGGCGACCTTTAACAATACCATTGTTACCGTTACCGATCTGAACGGGAATGCGGTATCTTGGGCTAGTGCCGGTGGACTTGGTTTCCGTGGCGCTAAGAAGTCCACTCCCTATGCAGCACAGACCACTGCCGAAAAGGCTGCCAAGGCTGCTATGGATAGTGGATTGCAGGAAGTGAACGTATTTGTGAAGGGACCCGGTGTTGGACGTGAGAGCGCCATCAGGACGTTGGGTGTGCTCGGGCTTAAGGTCCGTTCCATTCGTGATGTCACCCCCATCCCACACAATGGATGCAGACCTCGCAAGAGTAGAAGAGTCTGATGAGGAGAGAGCAGATACATGGCTAGATATACTGGACCTAAGTGCAGATATTGTAGAGCAGAGAGGACGAAGTTGTTCCTCAAGGGTGATCGATGCCACAGTGGCAAGTGCCCGCTTAATGACATCAAGTCCACTGGGCTTCCTGGTAAGGATCCCCGCGCGCGCTCCAAGAAGCCGACCGACTACGGTCTGCAGTTGCGCGAGAAGCAGAAACTGAAAAGAACCTATTGCATGCTTGAAAAGCAGTTCAAGCTTACCTTCAATGAGGCAACAAGACTTCCCGGTAAGACCGGTGAAAACTTGATCATGCTTCTTGAGCAGAGGCTTGATAACGTGGTGTTTAGACTCCACTTTGCTTCCAGCCGCAGTCAGGCTGCACAGCTGGTTAATCACGGACATGTTTTCGTGAATGGCAAGCGTGTTTCCATTCCTTCTTACCGCCTTCGCCCAGGTGATGAGGTTTCCGTAGGCAAGAGTGGTCAGAAGATGTTGATTATTAAAGAAAACCTCAAGGAATACACCAAAAGTGGCGTATGCCAGTGGCTGAACCTCGATGTAGATGCCATGAAAGGCACTTTCATCGCAGTTCCGAGAAGAAGTGAAGTCACCGAGCTCGAAAAGATAAACGAGCAGCTGGTTGTCGAGTTGTATTCCAGATAAGGAGTAACCATGGCACGCAAAAACCTTCTGAAGGGCTTTAAGAAGCCCAAGGGGATCACCTTCGAACATAGCGCAGTTGAGCCGAACTATGGGAAATTCATCGCTTATCCGTTTGAGAGAGGCTTTGGTACCACGATCGGTAACACGCTTAGGAGGGTACTCCTCTCATCGATCCAGGGGTATGCCGTCACTGCCGTAAAGTTCACCAGCTTCAATGAAGATGGTGTTCCCCACTTGATCTCAAGTGAGTATGAGCAGCTTCCCGGTGTTCGCGAAGATATCGCGGATATCATTGCCTCGCTCAAAAAACTGCAGATCAAGATGCCCGATGACTCGGAGGGTACAAACCTCCTCATCGAGTGTAAGGGACCCGGCGTTGTGACCGGTGCAAACTTCGAGCGTGACCAGGTTGAGATCACCAACAAGGATCTGGTTCTTTTCACGATGATGGATGATGCCAACATCGAGATGGAAGTTCAGATAGACCTTGGTAGGGGCTATGTCCCGTCTGAAATCAACGAGAAGTATGTGGAAGAGATTGGGACCATCCCCATCGATGCCAGCTTCTCACCGGTTACCCGCGTAAAGTATTCGATTGAACCCACCCGTGTCGGCTATCGTAGTGATTATGACAAGCTTACACTGGAAATCTACACTGATGGTACGATTATTCCTCAGAATGCGCTTGCAGAGGCTGCTAAGATTGCAAAGGATTATTTCCAGATCTTTATTAACTTTGATGAAACGTTGATCAACAACAATGACGAAGTTGATGAAGAGGAGGAACGCGTCCGCAAGATTCTCAACACTTCCGTTGAGGAGCTTGAATTGACAGTACGCTCCAGCAACTGTCTGAAGAACGCAAACATCCGAACCATCGGCGATCTCACCAAGAAGACTGAGGAAGAGATTGCAAAAACGAGGAACTTCGGCAAGAAGAGCCTCCAGGAAATTAAGGAAAAACTGAAGGAGTGGAATCTCAGCCTTGGGATGACCGACTACAGTGTCCTGAAAACTGCAATCAAAGTACCAGGGAACAAGGAAGAAGAGAATGAAGCATAAGATTGGATTCAATGCGCTTAATAGAAGCTCTGCTCACCGCAAAGCTTTGAAGCGCAACATGGTGACCAGTCTGTTCAGATATGAGCGGATTGAGACCACCAAGGCAAAGGCTCTGGAAGTACGCAAAATGGCTGAGAAAATGATCACCCGTGCTAAAGTTGACAATGTGGCCAATCGCCGCCAGATTGCACGGGACATTTATGATGAAGCAATTGTTGCAAAGCTCTTCACAGAGATCGCTCCCTTGTTTGTCGAGCGGAAGGGCGGTTACACCCGTGTCCTGAAGACCGGCAATCGTCTCGGAGACGCTGCCGAGATGGTAATCCTCGAGCTGGTGGAGAAAACTTCAAAGCCCGAGAAGAAGGCCGAAAAGAAGACTGAAAAGAAAGCTGAGAAGAAGACTGAGAAGAAATCTGAACAGAAGACTGAAAAGAAGGCCTCAAAACCAGCCAAGAAGGCTGAGAAGAAGGACAAAGAGGAGAAATAAGCCTCTATTGGGTCTCTTCACCTGTAGTATATGCCCGTATGGGCAAAGCCGCTGTTGTAATGACAGCGGTTTTGTTTCGTCTTCTGAAAGCACAATTATTAACAATCTGTTGAACAACTTGTACTGTAAGCCAAGATAACAGATGGGTTTAGCCTTGACAATTCTGACAGCCGTACGTATTATTGTACCATTATAATAGGGGGTAGTATATGAACAATATACTTTTGATCCTCCTAAGTTGTTTTATTGGTATCATCTTTGGTTGGTTAGGCCGTTGGCTGTATGCGAAATTTAAGCTTACCTCCGTTGAACAGAAAGCTATTAGGTTGAATGAGGAAGCTATAAAGGAAGCGGAAGCAAAAAGCAAAGAGCTTTTGCTTGAGACTCGGGATCAGTTGTTGAAAGAACAACAACAGCAGGAACGAGAGGCTAGAGAGAGACGGATTGAACTGCAACGTTCTGAGAGAAGACTCACGCAAAAAGAGGAAAATCTCGAGCATAAGCAGGCTGATTTGGATGCTATCAAAAAGCAATTGGGAGATTGGGAAGGAAACCTTTCCAAGAAAGAACAAGAGATTGCCGAGAAAGAAGGCAGCTTGATTACAGAACTTGAACGTATCGCTGGACTTTCCGCTGATGAAGCTAAAAATATCATCATGGAAACCATGTACAACGATGCGAGGAGAGATGCCCAGCTCATGATCAACAAGATTGAGCAAGAGGCCCAGCTCTCCGCTGACAAAAAAGCAAGGGATATCGTCGTTACCTCGATTCAAAGGTTGGCAACAGAGGTCGTCAGTGATGTGACGGTCAGTTCGGTGAATCTTCCCAGTGATGAGATGAAAGGTAGGATAATCGGTCGTGAAGGCCGCAATATCCGCACCTTGGAAACACTCACTGGTGTGGATGTAATCATCGACGATACGCCTGAGGCTGTAGTTATTTCCTGTTTTGACCCAGTTAGGAAGGAAATTGCTCGTGTCGCGCTCGAGAGACTTGTCCAGGATGGAAGAATCCACCCTGCTCGTATCGAAGAGGTGGTGAACAAGGTATCGAAGGAAGTAGGAAGGATCATTGCAGATGAAGGTGAGAAAGTCATCTTCGACCTAGGGGTACATAATGTGAGCCCTGAGATGATTCGTGCACTTGGTCGACTATACTTTAGAACCAGCTATGGGCAGAATGTGTTGAATCACTCAAAGGAAGTAGCCATACTCTCCGGCATGATTGCCAGTGAGGTCGGTGCAAATAGTGAGTTGGCACTCCGTGCTGGACTCCTGCATGACATCGGAAAAGGAACTGAAACTGAGAGTGACGCAAACCACGCGGAAATGGGTGCAGAAATGGCTAAACGTCTTGGGGAAGATCCCAAGATTGTGAATGCCATCCTTGCTCACCACAACGATACAGAACCGCAGACCCTGGAAGCAGTAATTGTGCAGATAGCCGACGCTATCAGTGCAGCACGGCCAGGAGCAAGGCGGGAGACGCTCGATAATTACATCAAACGCCTTGAGTCACTGGAACACATCGCTGAGAGTTTTGAAGGCGTGGATAAGGCCTATGCCATCCAAGCCGGTAGAGAGCTCAGGATTCTGGTTAATAATGACCAGGTAAACGACGATGGGGCTAAGGAGATTGCCAAGGGCATCGCCAGCCGTATCGAAGCTGAACTGAGGTATCCGGGCAGAATCAAGGTGACCATCATCCGTGAGATGAGGGTTGTCGAGTACGCTAGGTAGGTTGTTTGTGTCTGATACTAAAACAATGGTAGTCCTGCTTTTGGGCGATGTCTGTGGACAGCCCGGGAGCAGGGCTCTCTTTCTTGGATTACATACATTGGTCAAGGATTATCGAGCTGACATGGTTATCGTGAATGGCGAGAATGCAGCCGGTGGTTTTGGCCTGAATGTCGATTTGATGAACCAATTCTTCTCACTTGGGGTGAATGTGATCACCAGTGGGAACCATATCTGGCAGCAGGATGACTTAAGGCCACTGCTGGATAGCGAGAAACGTTTGCTTCGTCCTGCCAACTATCCCCCTGCAGCGCCTGGGCATGGCTCTGTCGTTGTTGAGGTCAAGGGGCATAAGGTTGGCGTCCTCAACCTGCAAGGAAGGCAGTCCCTGCCATCCATTGATTGTCCTTTCCGAGTTGGTTCAGACCAAGTGGCGAAGTTGCGAAAGCAGACTCCCCTGATCTTTGTGGATTTCCATGCAGAGAACCCTGAGGAGAAAGAAGCCTTGGCGCTTTATCTTGATGGCAAAGTGAGTGCGGTAGTTGGAACACATACCCACGTACAAACAGCTGATGAGAAAATTCTTCCCCACAAGACTGCCTACATTACGGATCTAGGTCTTTGCGGCCCGTCGGAGAGTGTCATCGGCTCGAAACCTGATATATCGATTGCAAGGCAACTTACCCAAATGCCGCTTCGAAGCGAGATTGCTGACACTGCACCGGTCATACAGGGGGTATGCATTACCCTGGATACTGCCAGTGGACAGGCGCTCAGTATTGAACGATTTACGAGGTTGTACGATATTTGATGAAAGAGAGGAAGGTAGCCCTGCTGCAGGCCCTCTGCCAGCAGTATGATGAGTACACCAAGGACCAACTCACTGCATACATCGTCTGTCGTAATGTATTGGTGGATGGGGTGCTGTCCACTGATCCAAAGCAGTTGGTGTCCTCTCATGCAACCTTTTCTTTTACCTTTGATACCTATGTCTCCCGTGGTGGTTTCAAGCTCGAGCATGCCCTGGATAAGTTTTCCCTGGATGTAAGCGGATTGGTGATGCTTGATGCGGGTTCTTCCACTGGAGGATTCACTGATTGTCTGCTCAAACGTGGGGCTGCCTTGGTGCATAGTGTGGATGTAGGGTACAACCAACTTGATTGGAAACTCCGTACTAATGATCAAGTGCAGGTACATGAACGGCAGAACATCATGACCTTGGAGGACTTGGATCCTCCTTGTGATGCTGCTGTGTGCGATCTTTCCTTCCGTTCCATCGCAGGGGCTGCAAGCCACATCCTTTCGCTCTGCAACAATACCTGGCTGGTCTCGCTGATCAAGCCGCAGTTTGAGGTTCCGAAGGGATTGGCGGATTTCAACGGAGTTGTTGAGGACCCTGAGGTTCTTTTGGATGTAATGCTCAGAGTGTTTGATTTGCTTGAGGAGGATGGGGTAGGCATACACGAACTTACAAAAAGTCCACTCAAGGGGCACAAAGGTAATGTTGAATTCCTTGCACTTCTGAAACCAGAGGTCGGAATGGATAAGAATTCCTTTTCATCGCGAGTAAAGGCTCTATTGTTCTAGCGGTTCTCCCTCAACCAAAATAACCAGATCCTTGACCTGGCTGAATGCTAGAGCAGTGGTTTTCATCTGTTCTGTTGCTTTCACAATATCCAAGCTATCCAAGAAATCCTTACTTATATCAACAAAGAGGATCTTGTTTGATAGCGTTACTCCGATAAGGGAGGTTTTCGGGTGAATATAGCTCACCAATCCTAAGTTGAGCACCTCTCTCGTAGGTCCCCCAAGCAGTGCTTCATAACTGTCATGGTATTGGCTTCCTCCCATTCGTTCGGTTTGGAAGGAAACAAGTTGCTGCTTTCCACTGGCTGTTATGAATGCGACCTGCACTGTCCTGACCTGAGACGGCAACAGAGGGCTATCCTCTCCTTGGCGGGCATATTGGAGAACACCACTGGAAATGACTGCTTGGCGAACCCTTGGATAGCCAAGGGCGAAAACACCAAGGGTAAAAAGAATCCATGCTAACAGTATAAATAGGGGAGAGATAGTGCGTCTTGGTTTGGGAGCTTCATCCATTTCCATGGGAGTCATTCTACCAGAACTGTTGGAGGGTTTCCAGCTTTACATCTGACCATAAAGTCCGTATAGTACATTACATATGAGGATATTCAAGGGTATAGCGGCTTCAGAGGGGCTCGCAAAGGGCAAGGCGTTGGTGCATCGTAACGCCGCAAGTGCTGCAGAAAAACGGCATATCCTTGCAGATGGCGTGACAGCAGAGCTAGAGAAATTCAAGGAAGCTGTCAATGCGGCGAGAGCACATCTGCAAGAACACAACACCAGCAAGATTTCCAAAGAGTCGAAGGATATCCTTGAGACCCACTTAATGATGCTTGATGACCCCGAGTATATCGGGCAGATCGAGTCATATATCACGACCAATCTTGTGTGCAGCCAATGGGCCATCGATTCTGTAACAAATGAGATGGTACGTTTGCTCGAACAATCCACGGATGAGTTGCTGCGTGAACGAGCTCTCGATTTCAAGGATATCTCACTCCATCTAATTGCTGCAGTCAAGGGAGATGGACAGCGACCATTGGAAGCGCTTGATGAGGACGTGGTTCTGGTTGCTGATTTTCTCATGCCTTCTGAGTTGTTCAGCATGGACAAGACCCATATCCTTGGGATTAGCTTGGATGGGGGAGGCAGGGCAAGCCATGTGGCAATCCTTGTACGTGCCTTCAATATCCCTACGGTCCTTGCCACTGGTACTGCTTCCAGAAATGTGAAGGATGGCGATGAGATCATTTTGGATGGATCGTATGGGGAAGTCTATGTCCGTCCTGACTTGAACGTCGCACAGATGCTTGATGAGCGTTTTGCGCTCTGGCAGGAACATGAAGGTGAACTGAAGAAGATGGTTGACCTTCCCACCGAGATGACCGATGGGCATACCATGTTGCTGAAGGCAAACATCCAGACCAGTATTGAGGTCGATGCTGTCAAGGAAAGTGGCGCTAGTGGGGTTGGGTTGTTCCGCTCAGAATTCCTTTTCATGGAGTCCTTGGAACTTCCTTCAGAACAACGGCAGTTCGAGGCATACAGGCATGTCCTGGAAGCCGTTTCTCCAAAACCGGTTACCATCCGTACCATCGACATCGGTGGTGACAAGATTGTAAAAGGTCTCGGAATAGATGAGAAAAATCCTGTACTTGGGTGGAGGGCTGTACGTTTCTGCCTCTCCCGAAAGGATATTTTTACCGTACAGCTGAGAGCATTGCTCCGCGCCAGCGTATATGGTAAGTTGCAGATCATGTTTCCAATGATCAGCGGGGTCGAGGAGCTGAATGCGGTCTTGCATCTCCTTGAACATGTCAAGGAGGATTGCCGGAATGAGCAGATCCCCTTCGATCCTGATATTAAAATTGGAACCATGATCGAGGTACCGTCTGCAGCCTTATGTGCAGACATCTTGGCAAAGAAGGTTGACTTCTTCTCAATCGGAACCAATGACCTGATCCAGTATACCATTGCTGTTGATCGGGGTAACGAGAAGATAGCCTACCTATATCAGCCATTTCACCCCGGGGTGCTGCGATCGATCCACATGATCGTAGAGAAAGCCCACCAGAACAACATACCGGTAAGCCTCTGCGGGGAGATGGCTTCCGATCCTCTCTGTTCCGTGCTGTTGGCCGGTATGGGGTTGGATGAATTGAGCATGGGGTCCCAAAGCCTCCTGCAGGTGCGAAAAATCTTGCGCTCGGTCTCTTCTGAAGATGCGAGAGCACTGGCACAGCAGGTCTTGGAAATGGACTCATATCTCACGATAAATACGTTTATAAGGGAGTGGATGCATGACCGATTCGATCATTTCACCACCATCTGACACACAAGATTCACCGGCAAAGATTCCGGTTATCTCTATTGTAGGCCGCCCAAATGTGGGTAAGTCCACTTTGTTCAATCGCTTGATCGGCAAAAGACGGGCAATTACCGATCCGACCCCAGGGGTTACCCGTGACTTGATTCCTGAGCGCTGGTACCTTGGGAACCATCCTGTAACACTTGTTGATAGTGGTGGGGTAAAGGTAGAGCGAGAAGGGTTCGATGACCTGGTAGCAAATAAGAGTTTAGGCCTTCTTTCACAAAGTGATGCCATCATTTTTATGATGGAATGTACTGCTGTTACGGCTGAGGACGAAGAATTGCTGAAAGCATTGCGCCCATACAGCGAGAAGGTCCTGCTTGTGGTAAACAAGGTTGATGACCCCAAGCGTGATGACCTAGTCTGGGAGTACTACCAGTATGGATTTCAACGTGTGGTGGGTATTTCAGCCGCCCACGGTCTGGGCATTGAAGATCTGGAAGATACCCTGCTTGGCATGCTGGAAATGGTAAGCCTTGATGAGGCTCCTGAAGAAACCGAGCGTGTTAAGCTGGCTATTATGGGCAAGCCAAATACAGGCAAGTCCACCCTCACCAACCTCTTGGTCGGTTCGGATGTTTCAATTGTCAGTGATATTGCAGGCACTACCCGTGATGTTGTCATGGGAACTTTCTCATACAAGGGTAGTGACTTTACCGTACTTGATACTGCAGGTATCAGGCGTAAGAGCAAGGTTGAGGAGGATGTGGAATACTACTCCGTCAATCGTGCAATCAAGACCATCGATGAGGCTGATGTAGTGTTGTTGATGGTGGATGCTATCGAGGGGCTCTCAGACCAGGATAAAAAGATTGCCAACCTTATTGTACGTAGGGGCAAGGGGATCATCCTGGTATTGAATAAGATTGACTTGCTCACTGGAATAGGGAACGAGCTTCAGGCTATCAAGGACAGGATCAGGTTCCTTTTCCCCATTCTTGGCTTTGCGCCCATCACGTCAATCAGCGCTCTCAAGGGACAGGATATTGGCAAGCTACTCGATACAGTATGGGGGGTCTGGAAGCAGCTCAATAAGCGTATTGACACTTCTCAGCTGAACGAAGCGATCAAGGAGTGGGGAGAGGCCTATCAGCCCCCACGAGGCAGCATGGGGCATTACAAGGTCTATTACGGTACCCAGTTCAGTGCCAATCCAGTGAAGTTCCTTATGTTCGTCAACCGAATCAAGGACTTCCCGCAGATCTATGTCCAGTACTTGAAGAACTGTATTCGCCGAGACCTGGGATTCACCCAGATTCCCATTGAGGTAGATCTGCGTGAACGTAAGAGAAATCCTTCCTTGCATGAGAGAGGACCCAAAAAACCAGTAGTGGATGGTCCAAAGCCTGAGGTGAAGCGTAATATTGGCGGAAGAGCATTTGCAAAGCCAAAAGGGACCAAGCCAGGCAACGTGGCTTCAGTTGACAAGTCACGAAAGCGAATTGAAAAACAGGCAAAGCGTACCACCGGCAAGAAACGAGGTTGAGGATGGGGTATCTGCAAGAGAAAGATATCAAGGTTCTCGCGCTCGATATTGATGGCACGCTCTATCCAAAGAGGATGCTCAATGTAAGAATGGTTCGTTCCCTGTTTCCTTCTCTTACTCTTGCCAAGGCTTTCAACTGGGCAAGAAAGGAGTACCGTAGGGTGCAGGACCTGCACCCTACCTCTCCTGAAAATCGCGAGGGACTTATAGATCGCCAGGCTAAGCTTGTTGCATCTCGCTTAAGGGGGAATCGGACAACTGACCAGGTTAAGGCTGCTGTTGATAAGCAGTTTTATCAGGCTTGGGCACGTTCTTTTTTGAGTATCAAGGCGTATCCGACAATGGTTGAGACTCTTGAGCAAGTACATTCACAAGGTGTGAAGATTGCGGTTTTCAGTGATTTTCCCTTGGCTGGTAAGTTACAGACCCTAGGAATTGATGAGTTGGTAGACTATGCCTACAGTACTGAGGAAAGTGGCTATTTGAAACCAAGTGAGAAAGCTTTTTCCTTCTTGCTTGATCGCTTGCAGGTAGATTCCCGCCAGGTACTCTATATGGGTGACAGTTACACCAAGGATTGCCGTGGTGCAAAACAGGCAGGGATGCATTCCTGCTTGATAACCAAGGATACCCACAAGAGTTTCCCTGAAGCTGACTTGGTGGTAAGCTCTTGGAAGGAGTTTGCTTCTCTGGTACTCTGAGGATGTTCTGGTAGGAGGTTTTTCGATGGGACTCGAGCTTTTGCTTCCGGTAATCCTGTTTATCATCACGCTCATTATCATCTACATGCTTCGTGTAGAAGACAAGCGTGACCGCCGTCTGGATCTCATGAAACAGAAAGTAGGGCAGTTTTCCCGGGAACTGGAAGCCTCTCGTAATCAATTCAAAGACACCTCCCAGCAAGTGGAGGAGCGAATCAATCACCGAATTGACGCTGCCAACCAGATGCTTCTTAGGATAGAGACCCAGATGACGGACCTTGAGGCGAGGAGTGACGATCTCGCCAAACTACAGGGCGTGCTCAATACCTACCGGGACTCTCTCACCAAGCTAGGAACTACCACAGCACAAGTAGAAGCCCGTATCGAGCACACAAAACAAGAAATTCAACGTATTCAAGCAGTTGATACAACGATCAGCCATTTTGATGAACGTATAGAGGCTTTTAAGCAGATGCTTCAGGAGACAGTTGAAGAGGGTAGTAACTCAATCAGCCAACAACAGCTAAAGGTAAAACAGCTTCTTGATTCATCCTATGCAAAGCTACAGGAATATGAAGCTGAGGTCCAGGAAGTGGAGCGGCAGAACCAGAGTCGTGTGGCGAGCCATGCAGAGACTCTGAAAAGCAATGAGGCTGACTCTCTTTCAATCCTGACTTCTCAGTTGGCGAAAATCAGACAAATCGGTGACGATGCAGAGCAGATAATTACCAACAGCAGACGTGAATTGGAAGCGGTGAGGGAACAGGCTTTCCAGGATGTGAATGAACAGAAGAGCCAATACGAGTCCATCAAGACCGAGAGCCAGAAATACTTCAGGACAGAAAAAGAGAACCTCCTCTCCTTGATTGAGGATGTAAAGAGTCGTATTACTGAAACCCTCTCCCAATTCAGCCAGCAATGTGACCATGATATGGAAGCTGTGTTCGCCCATACCATAACCAAGACAGACCAAGCATTCCAGACCATGGTTCATACGGTTTCTTCGTATCTGGAGGAGTTGCAACAGCGAATGGAACAAGCTCAATTGATGAGCCAAAAACTGGAACAGCAAGAGTACGATAGTTTGCATGTGTTCAGTGATGAAATCCAGCAACTTTGTGAACAACATGACAAAGCAACTGAGAATTTGCGTAAGAGTGGTCGTAAGCAAGAGGAGCTCCAGCAGATTATTCTTCATCTCAGGGAAGAGGCTACTGCACTGCAGGAAGAGTTGACTGCGATGAAGAAGAACCATGAAGCATTGGCCTCTGAGAATGCAGAAGAGCACAAAGCAAAAGAGCTTTTGGCAGCTTCTTTTGCAGCACTTACCTTACAACTTACTGAGAAGCAAGAATCCTTGCACAACGTCGAGCACGTATTGCAAACCAAACAGGAAGAACTTGCTTCTCTGGAGCAGGAACAAACAGTTCCAGATGATCAGATTTCAAATGAAGAAACTAAGAGAGAGGATGAATCTGAAGTAGAGGATGAATCTGAAGTAGAGGATGAATCTGAAGTAGAGGATGAATCTGAAATAGAGGATGAATCTGAAATAGAGGATGAATCTGAAATAGAGGATGAATCTGAAATAGAGGATGAATCTGAAATAGAGAACGAACCTGGATTACGGGCTATGGCTCGTATACATGTCTGATGATGCACCCGCACTAGTAGTTGTATACGTAATATGTCGACATTCAAACTATACCATAGGCAGTCTAAATTCCTCACGCCCCCCCCTGTCCCCCGGTCTCC